>NZ_QKNZ01000032.1:0-6624 GCF_014156605.1 Flavobacterium sp. SOK18b | reverse complement strand
AAATTATAGAATGAAATCAAGCTATTTTTTATACAATCCTGTTGTATTTGTGTAGATTTAATTTGAAAATGCTAAATATGTATTTGTATATTTGTGTAACCAAAGAATAAACTCGCTATGAGCCAAAAAGTATTGCTTACTGCTAAAGAAGTTACTATAATTTTACACCGTTTGGCTTGTCAATTAATAGAAAAGCACCTTAATTTTTCAGATACGATTTTGGTAGGAATTCAACCAAGAGGAGTTTTTTTAGCCGAACGTTTAAAAGAAATTTTGCAAGATGAATATCAAACTCCTGAAATCCAGTTGGGATATCTCGATATCACCTTTTTTAGAGATGACTTTAGAAGAACGGATAAACCATTAGAAGCCAATAAAACTAAGATCAACTTTATTGTTGAAAATAAAAAAGTAATATTTATTGATGATGTGTTATTTACCGGTCGTAGTATTCGATCAGCATTAACTGCAATCCAATCCTTTGGTAGACCATCAGAAATTGAATTGCTAGTCTTAATTGACAGACGATTCAGCCGTAATTTACCCATTCAACCTGATTATAGAGGAAGACAGGTAGATGCTATCAATAATGAAAAAGTAAAAGTTAGTTGGAAAGAAAATGATGGAGAAGATGGTGTTTATTTAATCACCAGTGAATCCTAGCAATTGTAAACCAGAAAATATAATCGTAAATAGAAATGAAAGAATTAAGCGTAAATCATTTATTAGGTATAAAGTACATCAATAAAAATGATATTGACTTGATATTTGAAACCGCAGATCATTTTAAAGAAGTTATTAATAGACCAATAAAGAAAGTGCCTTCATTACGAGATATTACCATTGCTAATATTTTTTTTGAAAACAGTACACGAACAAAGCTTTCTTTTGAATTAGCTCAAAAACGTTTGAGTGCTGATGTTATTAGTTTTTCAGCTGCACAATCCTCAGTAAAGAAAGGCGAGACTCTAATAGATACCGTTAACAACATCTTATCTATGAAAGTAGATATGGTAGTAATGCGACATTCTAATCCGGGTGCCGCATATTTTTTATCAAAAAATGTCAAAGCAAGTATTGTTAACGCTGGAGATGGAGCTCATGAGCATCCTACACAGGCCTTACTAGACAGTTATTCTATAAGAGAGCGTTTAGGCGAAGTTGCGGGTAAAAAAGTAGTCATAGTAGGTGATGTTTTGCACTCAAGAGTGGCACTGTCTAATATCTATGCTTTGCAAATGCAAGGAGCTGAGGTAAAAGTGTGTGGGCCCAAAACGTTAATACCAAGATACATCAACTCATTAGGGGTAGGTGTTGAACCTGATTTAAGAAAAGCATTAGAATGGTGTGATGTGGCTAATATGTTGCGCGTACAAAATGAGCGTATGGATGTTAATTTTTTTCCATCAACACGTGAATATGCTCAGCAATATGGCTTAGATAAAACTCTTTTAGAGTCGTTAAGTAAAGAAATCGTAATTATGCACCCTGGACCTATTAATAGAGGAGTTGAGATTACAAGTGAGGTAGCAGATCATCACCAATCTGTGATTTTGAATCAAGTTGAAAATGGTGTTGCCATTAGAATGGCTGTTATTTATTTATTGGCCTCAAAAATTCAATAGCGGTATTCAGTACTTTAGATAAATAATTCCGCACTATATTTTTAAAAATGTATTTAAATTTAATATCATGAAAGTAGATCAAAAAGGACACACAATAGTAATTCGAGATACACAAGGTGACTTTACATCTTTTTTAATGAAAATTACGCACCAATACAAAACATTTGAAAAGCATAACATAATTATTGATTTGTTGATGTATCAAAGTATGTCAATATCAGACATAAAACTTTTTTTGCCTTTATCAAAAGATCATAAAAAAGCAAAAAAGTCATTTGTAATAGTGACCTCTGATTTTGATTATAATGCAGTTCCATCAAAGTTAACTGTTGTTCCATCATTATTAGAGGCGCATGACATTATTGAAATGGAAGAGATTGAAAGAGATTTAGGCTTTTAATCAATTGAATTCGGTTTTTTAAACCTATTGATTGATTCAAGCAAGTATAAATAATCGAATTAAACATACCTTGAAATTAACAATACTTGGTTGCTATGCAGCCACTCCTAGGACTTTTACAAATCCTACATCACAGGTTTTAGATATTAATAACAGGCTCTTCTTAATTGATTGTGGCGAAGGTACACAAGTTCAACTTCGAAAAAATAAAGTGAAGTTTTCTAGAATCAATCATATTTTTATTTCGCATTTACACGGAGACCACTTTTTTGGTTTAGTAGGTTTGATATCTACATTTTCTTTATTAAATAGGACTACTGATTTAAATATTTATGGTCCCAAAGGGATTAAAGAGATTATAAAATTACAACTGAGATTATCAAACTCTTGGACAAATTATGGATTGTATTTTCATGAATTAGAATCCTTAGAAAGTGAAATAATTTTTGAGGACCATAAAGTTGTTGTCAAAACAATTCCGCTTAAGCATAGAGTGTATACTAATGGTTTTTTGTTCCAAGAAAAAATAGGAGAGCGAAAATTAAATATTGAAGCAGTACAAAACTATGCTATAGATACTTGTTATTACCAAAATATTAAAAACGGAAGAGATATCACCTTAGAAGACGGTAGTGTTGTTTTAAATGAGGATCTTACTTTTGAACCTATTCCAGCTCTTAGTTATGCATTTTGTTCTGATACAGTTTATAATGAAGACATACTTCCTATTATAAGTAATGTAGATGTTTTGTACCACGAATCGACTTTCTTACAATCAGAGGAAAATTTAGCTAAAAAAACATTACATTCTACTGCCAAAGAAGCTGCTTTAATTGCCCTGAAAGCTAATGCAAAACAATTAGTTCTAGGACATTATTCAACACGCTATGAAAGTATTGAAATGTTCAAGCAAGAAGCAGAAACTGTTTTTCCTAATGTATTACTTGGTGACGACGGTAAAAGCTTTGAATTTTAAAATACAAATAATTTAAAAACACTATTTAAACTATACGATAATGAATGATTTAAGTGATTATAGAAAGTCATATGATAAAAGTGAACTTTTAGAAAGTAACATTCCAGAAGATCCTATAAATTTATTTAATAGATGGTTTCATGAAGTTGAAGACTATGGAGGAGATAGCGAGGTAAATGCTATGACATTATCAACAATTGGTTTGGATGGTTTTCCAAGAGCGAGAGTCGTTTTATTAAAGAAATTTTCTGAAGAAGGTTTCATTTTTTATACCAATTATAATTCAGAAAAGGGTAAAGCTATTTTAGAGAATGATAAAGTTTGTTTGTCATTTTTTTGGCATACTATGGAACGTCAGGTGATTATTAAAGGAGTAGCCACTAAAACTTCTGAAATGATTTCAGACAATTATTTTGACTCCAGACCAGATGGTAGTAAACTTGGGGCAATTGCATCTAACCAAAGTGAAGTTGTTTCGTCAAGAGAAGTTTTGGAAACTAAACTTTTAAAGTTAGAAAAAGAGTTTTCAAATACTCCTATTTTAAGACCTGAATATTGGGGAGGCTTTATTGTAAGTCCTTCAGAAGTAGAGTTTTGGCAAGGTCGTCCTAATCGTTTACATGACAGAATACGTTATATTTTTCAAAATGATCAATCTTGGAAAATTGACAGACTTGCTCCATAATATATAATTAAACTTACAATTTTGTTTTATTGATGTAGTTCATCGATTTTATTTACCTTATAACGGATTTTTTATCTATATTTGAATAAGAAAATAAAATTAGATTACTAATTTTAAAGTTTGTTGCCCCACAATCGACTTTAAGTTTAACCTACTACATTATGACTACAAAATTACTTCGTACATTATTACTTAGTTTAGTGGTATGTATCTCAGCTTCGTGTTCATCAAATAGTTCTGATGAACAAACAAATGAAACAACTGTACAAAAAGTTTCTAATTACAATTACAGTGTGTTTGAGATTGAAACGATGGATTTAATAAATTCATATCGAGTTAGCAAAGGGTTAAACCCTCTTTTGAAAATAAATCATATGTCTTTCAAGTCCGAGGAACATGATAATTACATGATAGAAAATAACGTTGTTAATCATAACAATTTTGTAGAAAGATCAGAAAATATTATTCAAACCTTAGGAGCGAAATCAGTAAGTGAAAATGTAGCTTATAATTATAGTACACCCCAATCTGTTCTTAATGCATGGCTTGCAAGTCCAGGACACAAAGCAGTAATCGAAGGCAATTTTACTCACTTTGGTCTAGCAGTTAAAGAACATCCTACAACCGGTAGAAAATATTTCACAAATTTATTTGCTAGAATTTAAGTTTTTTCAATTTTTTTTTGAAGCTATCTCATAACTATGAGATAGCTTTCTTATTTCTACTATTCGCTGTTTTAAGGTCTAGTTTAAGTTTTTTTAGATGCTATTTTATTAGCATCTACAATTGTAAATAAGTACAATTGAATCTTTTATGATCAAATTAAAAGTGATTTATTTTTAGAAAATCAAGAGGTGAATTCTTTACAGTTATTATCACTCAGGTAACGTTTAAGATAAAAGACAAGTAAATATTCCTCTTCATAAATCTTGTTTGAGCTTTCTACCAATTCATTTGTACTCTCTATTTAGCTAATTTATTTTTTATATAGTATCGCAAAAAAAAACCTGAGGGGTTAGCCTCAGGTTTTAAATAAAATTAAATTGATTTATTGATTTATGTATAAATAGCCACTAAGTTTTTTAACTTGAGTTTTACCATCTATAATAGCAGTGTAGTTTAAAATATAGAAATAAGTTCCAGTAGGTAGACTGTTAGTATCTTTTATAGTTGTTCTACCTCTAGAGTATCCATCAAAATAATTAGTTTGGTTATTATAGTTTTTAGTTTCAAAAACAGAAACACCCCAACGGTTAAAGATTTCGATGCTGTTTTCTGGATAACAAGTGGTATTGTCAATGTTTTCAATTACTAATTTATCGTTAACACCGTCATTATTTACAGATATAGCATTAAATACTTTTACTGTTCCACAATCTAATACTAAACAATCATCATTGACTTTAATCGTTATTCTATAGGTTTGAGGACATGTAGTATCAACCACTTTGTATTCAAATACTTTATCTCCTAAGCTTTGACCAAAAGGATTAAATTGATCTCCTTGCAAAGCACCGGTAGTATTGATATCAGTCCAAGTTCCATTTGTAGATATTCCTGTTGGTAGTAAACTTCTCAAATTGATTAAAGCTGAATCACCAGTACAAGCAGAACTGTCTATTGTTTTTAATTCATTTACATTAGTTACGTTCACATTCTGTGTGAACCTAGAAGTATTTCCACATGTATCTGTTACCAACCATTCTCTAACAATTGTATATGAATTTGGGTTATTGTTAGTAATAGTTTCAGTATAATTATTTGATGCTACAGTTGAACATGCATCCGTAAAGACTAATGCAGGTTTCACTGGGATTGCATCACAAGTAACATTTACATTTTGTTGGAAAGCGGTAGCAGTAATTGGTCCTTGATTATCTTGAACATTGATAGATTGTGAAGCTGCTGTTGTATTACCAGCAGCATCTCTTGCGGTCCAAGTTCTTGTTACAGTATATGACCCTGCACAATTTCCAGGGGTAGTAGAGTCTGAAAAACTTAAACTTACATTTCCACAATTATCAGTTGCTGTTGCTTGTGCAAAATTTAGTATTGTACCACATGAAACAGTTGTCATTGCTGGTAACGCTGCAATTGTAGGTCTAACTAGGTCACTAATTACAATTGTAATTCTTGCCGTTTGACAATTTAAAGGATTTAGTTTTTCGCATACTTGGTAAGTCAAATCGTACTGTCCTGTAGGTATGTTATTTGATATACTAAGATTTCCTAAATTATCTAACAGAATGTTTGAATTTTGGCCAGTAAGTATCGTTACGTTGATATTATCTGCAGATAATGGACTGTTGTTGAAAGTGTCATTAGTCAATATATTTCCAATTATGCCTGTAGTACTGCAGCTTAAAACTGAGTAAACATCATCAGTTAATACCATAGTTGCACTTACCACATTTACAGTAACAGTCCCAATAGAACAATTACTAGGATTAATAGTTTCACATATAGTATATTGAACTGTGTACACTCCAGCTGGTGTATTAGGTGATACTCTGATTTTTCCGTCAGAACCTACAGTAACTGGGCCATTAGGTACAAAAGTTATAACAACATCTGAATGTGATAATAATATTCCATTTAAGGTATCATTATCTAAAACGTTGATACCTGTGTCACCACCAGTTATCCCATTAACCAAGCCTACATTGTCATTTACAGCTACTATCATCGCATTGTTATTGTCGATAATCGTACCCGTAGCCGAAGCAGCTCCAGAGGCAATGCTAAAGTTTTCAGTTACTTCGTCAATCGCATCCGCAGTTGTAGGTACCGAAACAGTTCCCGTAGTTGCTCCCGCAGGAACAAGTACATCAACGTTAGTAGTGGTGTAATCCGCACTTCCAGCCGTACCATTAGTCAATACAAAAGTATAGGTAATGGCTTGATCAGAAGGGTTGCTTAATGTAAAAGTAAATACAGC
>NZ_QKNZ01000031.1:0-23675 GCF_014156605.1 Flavobacterium sp. SOK18b | reverse complement strand
ACTTTTAAGAATGTTTTGGTCTTTAAATGCAAGGTATTAGACAAGAATTAAGTTCTTCAGATACATTTTTATTGTATTTTTGAATAAAAAACTCATGAGTGATCCTATTATGGTTTTTAAAAAACCGTCTTATCCAATAAATAATTCTTTACAAGAATATTTAGAACGATTTGATAGGGTTTCAAAAGTAACGGTGTTTTATGATGATTTATTACGTTTTACAGGCTCTGTGACTGTATATGATAAAAATGACCAAGATACTTTGTGGATAAGAGTATATTATAATGAGTTTGAGCGTGAGGAAATTGACTTAAATTTAAAAAAGATATATTCCTTACTGCACTCTGATGGAAATTTAGGAATACTAAAGTTTTTGAATATCGACTCTATTGATTATTGCACTTTTGGAAATTCTAAACCATTTCGAATCAAAGTTAGAAACATTTTAAATGATAATTACACTCATTTTTATGTAAAAAAAGCGGATGCTTCCCGAGTTTATGGGTTAGAATTAGAACATATTCTTTCACCTGATAAAATCAATTTCTTGGTTTATAATGATACTCTTATTGAGGAACACATTATGGGAATCCCGGGAGATATTTTTATAAAAACTTTGCTAGCTGATTGTACCGAAACGGAAAAGGCTCAAATAGCAAAAGAGTTTGTAAAGTTTAATGAACGATGCATGATAAGATTGTTGGGGGATATGCGTGCCTATAATTATGTCATTGTTCCCATACATGATTTTGATCACGTAGTTTATAAAATACGGGCTATAGATTTTGATCAGCAGTGTTATGAGGGGAATTTTAAAGTGTACAGACCTCAATTTTTTAAAGAAAATTACCCCATGGTTAAACTGGTTAAAGAAAAGCTTCAAACCAGCTCCATTGAGCAGTACAAAGATGAAGAACGCGCAGTTCTTGCCAAAAGAATTTTATCCTCAGAAAACAGAATTAACAGATTACTCGAAATAATGAGTGCGGATACGCTTTCCACCGAAATGCATTTGGAACAATTAAAAATGGAGTTGTACCGGTATACAAAAGATCTCAATTTTAAAAAAGCAAAATCAATGGGAAGTATTATGGTTGCCGCCTTTGAGTTTATCACAAGGAATTATAAAAACAGTACGGTTTTAAAAAAGTAATTGTTAAGTAGAGCGTATTGGTTATATTTGAATTGATTTTTATGGATTATCAAATTTATATATAATGAGAAAATATATTTTTATCACTCTTTTATTGGCTTCTTGTGAGCAACCATCAACTTCTATTACAGAATTGTATTCTTTACCAAAGAAACTCAAAGAAGTTTCAGGGATTATTTATACGCCAGAAGATCAGTCCGTATGGGCAATTGAGGATAGCGGCAATACTAGTGCACTATATAAAATTAACTCTACCGGTAAAATTACAAAAACAATATCCATAACTGATGCTCAAAATACAGATTGGGAAGATGTTACTATGGATAAAAACGGGAATTTATATCTTGGTGATTTTGGTAATAATGACAATGAACGTAAGGATTTATGTATATATAAAGTAGACAAAAATTCTTTATTGAATGCTACTGCAGCACCCGTTTCAAAAATATCATTTTCATATCCTGAACAAAAGCAATTTCCTCCAAATAAAAAAGAGTTGTTGTATGATGTTGAAGGTTTTTTTGAGATGAATAACAATTTTTATTTGTTTACCAAAAACAGAAGCAAAGGATTTGATGGTACGTCATTAATTTATAAAATACCGAATCAAGCCGGAAATCATACAGCTATTTTGTTGGGTAGCTTTAAAACCTGTGACACCTATAAATCATGTGCCATTACGAGTGCAATTCTTAGCCTTGATCAGTCAAAGGTAGCTTTGCTTACACATGATAAAATTATTCTTTTCGAAAATTTTAAAGAGGATAATTTCTTGAGTGGTACCCAAACAGTTCTAGAATTGAACCATTTTTCTCAAAAAGAAGCAGCCACATTTATAGACAATGACAAAATACTACTTGCTGATGAAAAATACGGAAGTGATGGCGGTAAGGTTTATAAAACTACTTTAACACAACTAAAAACCAAATCCTAAACCAAAGGCAATACGAGCTTCCTCACTTGCACTTTTAAAATAAGTGATGCGCGCAGTAAGTGCATTGAGACCGTTAAGCCAAATCCCTCCACCAATGGATTGATTCCATTTTTCAGAGTTTTCTCCTTTTAGCCAAACGCGCCCATAGTCATAACCACCTAAAATACCAAAAGTCATTGGGATAACGCTTCTTTTTATTTTACCAAGATTCAAACGGATATCACTACTGTGATAAAAAGATTGATTCCCCAAGAACCGTTCATTTCTAAAACCTCTTAAATCATAATCACCGCCTAGAGTTGCACCTTGATAAAATTCGAAATTATTATTAAGTACTGCTTTTCCTTTCAGGATTGTGGCAACAACTAGTTTTCCTTTAGCATCTATTTTATGGTTAAAGTTTATTTTACTTTCTAAAGTAGGGAAATTTCTTTTTAAATCTTCTAGATTCATTTTCCAACTTCCGGTAAAACTAATTCCCATTCCCATGGATGGAAATGCAGGGATGTCATAGTTTTCATAACTGTATTTTACACTTGCACCAGCAAAATGCTGATTTTCAAAAACTTTAGGATTTACTTCGAGAGAGGTATCTACAAACCTATTAGTAGTTTCCTCTACTGTAATTCTTTCGTAACTAGATTGTATCTGAAACTTGCTACCGTTAAGACCAATTTTATTAATGGATGGCATCACTTTTATCATTCGAATTCGAACACGGTTGTAATCCATGTCAAATAACTCCGAATCGTTTTTGGTTTCATTACCATACCCAAAATAATTGATTGTAAAGTTAGGGCTTGTAAAACGGGCTTCAAGATCAGCATCCCATCTGCCAAAGAGTTTCGGGAATTTTCCATTGTAAATAGCCTCATACCCACTTGTTGCAAAATAATAATTGGTTTTTAAAGAATGTTTATGAGTAAAAGGATTTTGCTTGTAATCATTTACAATGTAGCCTGCTACTATTCCTATTTTTATACCATCATCGGGGTTAAACCCAATGTTGGGTAAGCCAGTAAAATAATTGTATTTTGGTTTTTTATAATCGTAAAAGCTATTGTCGTAATCGTCTATCAACCTTAACTTTGTTTTTGAGTCAAGAGTGTACGTATTGGTGCGGGATTTAAAATCATGAATTTTTACTTGTTTGCCGTTTTCAATAGTGTACAAGTCTTCATTTTGACCGCCTATCAATCTTATTTTAATTCCTGAATTTGATGTTCCTTTTACTATGAATTCATCGTCATCATCTAATCCATAGATCCATATTTTTTTAGTTTTATTGGCAGTAAAATTTCTGGAATACTGCAGTTCTTCCCCCGTTTTCTTTACTCGAAATACTTGAATAGTTACTTTATTTTTTTCTTCATTTAGAACTACAAATTTATCTTTTTTATCAGTACCAACCAGTAATACAGTATGTTGCAGTACGTCATAATAAGTTGAAGCAGCAATAATAAGTTCTTTTTTTCTTGCTTTCAATTTTTGTTGTATGTCTGTAATTGTAAAGTCTATAACTTCTTTTGGTAGTACTTTAAAAGCGTCGTCTATAACGCTATCGGTTAAGTTTTCTTGAATGTATTTTGCTTGTTTTATCCATTCATCTTTAGTAGTTTTTTTTAAGAAGGCCAAATCCAGTGGATAAGCCTCTCTATTCATTAGTTTTACATTTTTTAAATTATCTTTAAACGACTGCATGTGTCTTAGTTGTACGTTTTTCATTAACACATAAACCAATGCACCATCATATTTACTGAATGCCTGATCTCTATCACGGGGAATAGGTTTGTAAATAACTTTATCATTTTCGTGATATTCGCCCCAGCGCCATTGATCTTCATGCCTATCCCAATCTCCTATTAGCATATCAAATAATCTAGCTTTGATATATTCACTTTCATCTACTGCATATTTTTCATCCTTTCGCATGTTTTTTAAAACATCCTCTGTGCTGACTATTGCTAGTGGTGTTCCAAAACTAGAGGTAGCAATTTGATTTGTAGTTGCTCGTTCTTCAAACATATATAGTTCATTGCCATAAGTACTATTAAAATTTTGAAGCGCTGCGTGTTTGGGTATGTAATATAAAACGGGATTAGTATGTGCAACACCTATTTTTGAGGCCAAGTTACCAACTGCCAAAGGGGTATACGGATGTGCTGTGGTGTAAAAATCAGCCAATAAATTTTCGGCGTAAGTGTCTTCAAATTCATCTTGAATGAATTGTTTTTTGAATGCTACCGCTTGTAAAAATCGAGTAGGACTCTTTTTTAAACTGCGCATCACATATTCTTTCCCAGTAGAATCAAAAAGTTGAAGGGAATTAGATTGGTGTCCACCTCCAGCACGTTTGGGTTGTAATCCTCCTAAAAGTGTATCTATAGTTGCTACAGGAACGTTGATGAGTTTACTATAATAATTGCGGTAGTGATTACCGAAAAAGAACTTATAAAACCCAGATTTTTTTGTTTGCTCAGGACTGTAAATGCTTGTATTTATAGTTTTTGGAAACGATTTTGAAAATACACTGGTGTCAAAATCTTTTTTTTCTTGTAACACTATTTTTTCATGAATGAGGGACTCTTTCTCTTTTCCAAAGTACATCACTTTTGAAAGCCCATTTTCAAAAACAATTAACTTTGCAAATCCATTTTTACCATACGAAAAATCTCCTTCTAAAATTGCCCTCGCCGCCTCAGATTTTGATCCTGCACCACTAATAATTTGTTTGATATTATCTCTTTCTATATATTGTAAATTGTGATCATGACCAGAAACTACTATTAAATTTTCATGGTTTTGAAGCAATGTTTTAACGCGTTTGATAAACAGGTCATACTGCTTGTTTTGAATGTCTTGCGGACTTATGCCAGATGTTTTTCGAACTAAATTGATGAGTGATCCTAGTACTGGTAATGGAATTTTTTGCTCTAATGGGAAAAGTTGTTTTTCTAATGAAAATTGTCCACCATGAGAACCATTACTCATCAATGGATGGTGCATAGCTATGATTACGGTTTTATCCTGATTTTTTGACAATATATTTTCAATTTCAATAAAAAAAGCTTCCCTTGTTTTAATATTACAGTTCTCATTTATAGTGGGGCTTTTGTCCCAGTTTTCTAGAAACCATTGGCTGTCAATTGCGATCAAACTGAGGTTTTTATTGATTTCTAGTTCCTCAATGCCACAACCATTACTAGGCATAAATGACTTTTTTTCTTTCAAATAATTCGTAACAAATTTACCTTGACGCTCTAACCCTTTTAAGCCACTGTACCAGTCATGATTTCCTGGTATAAAAATGGTTTTTCCTTTAAAATTTTGAGATAATTTTAGCTGATTTAGGAGTTTCTCTTCGGCAATTAAGCGTTCATTTGCCGGATTGGTGTCTGGTAATCCTTTTGGGTAAATATTATCACCTAAATATAGTAATGTGCTGTTTGTATTTTCTTTTTTTAATTGCTCTTCAAGGAGGTTTAATGTTTCTTTCGCTTTTGGTTCATTTGCGTTTCCTGCATCTCCAATTAAATAAAAAGTATGTGCAATTTTTAAGCTATCTGTTGCGTTCTCAGTTAGGTTTTTTGCATTTTTTCCATATTGTGCATGATGCGTTGCACAGGACGTGAAAAGAATAAAAACTAACAGAATTGAAATTCCAGTTATATAAAAAGGATTAGAAGATTTATCCGAAAATAATTTCATAATTTAGTGGTGTAAAAATATGTCCATGAATTTAATAGAACAAGCCAAGGATTACGTTGAAAAACTCTTCAAAGATAAACTTTCTAACTCATTTACCTATCATAATATACAGCATACTATTCAAGTTGTTGAAGCCATTTCATTACTTGCTAAAATGGAAAATGTAAGTGTAAAGGATTCTGAAACTTTACAAATTGCGGCTTGGTTTCATGATACGGGATATACAAATTGTTATGATCATCATGAAGCAGTTAGTGTTTCTCTGATGCGTGATTTTCTATCAGATAAGGTAAAGTCATCTGAGTTTATAGATCAGGTAGCCTCTCTTATAATGTCAACTAAATTTGGGTATGAACCTCAAACACTCTTAGAAAAAATCATGAAGGATGGTGATTGTTTTCATCTTTCGGCACCTAATTATTCTACTACATGTAATGATTTGCGAGAAGAATGGGCATGTTTGGATCAAAAAAAATTCTCAGATAAAGATTGGATTCTCGAAAATATTGATTTCCTTACCAATACTCATCGTTATTACACGGATTATGCCCTCGAACATTGGCAACCACTAAAAGAAAAAAATATTAAAAAACTTCAAAAGAAAATTAAAAAAATGGGATTGACCAAGGGTAAAGATCTAGAATTTGTTCCAACTAAAAAGGAAAAAGAAGATAAACCAGATCGTGCTGTTGACACACTTTTTAGGGTTACTCTTAATAATCATACTACTTTAAGCGGTATTGCTGATAGCAAAGCGAATATATTATTATCTGTAAATGCAATTATTATATCTATTGCATTATCAATTTTAATTCCTAAACTAGACAGCCCTAAAAATGTACATCTCATGATACCTACTTTTATCATGCTCATGTCAAGTGTAACAACTATAATTTTTGCAATTTTATCCACTCGACCAAAAGTAACTAAGGGAATATTTACCAGACAAGATATTGAAAATCAAAAAGTAAATTTATTGTTTTTTGGTAATTTTTATAAAATGCCATTAGAGGAATACCAATGGGCTATGAATGAAATGATGAAAGACAAAGAGTATTTGTACAATTCAATGATTAAAGATTTATATTATCTAGGTGTGGTACTCGAAAAAAAATACCGCTTACTTAGATTAACGTACAATTTTTTCATGATTGGAATAATAATTTCTGTAATTGCATTTGTAATTGCATTTAAAATGGGGTAACATTAATTCCCTTTATCTAAATTATTTTCATAAATGTCATAACTAGAATTAACTTGAGTTTGATTCGTATTACTTACTTTAACACGTATTGCTCTTAATCCAGATACACCCTGTAGCTCTTCAACTTCAAATTGTTCGATGCCCGGTTCAAGTATTTTTTTGAATTGAAGAAACTTAATGTAGTTGAGATATTCTGTTTCTTCGTTATTGTGTGAGTATACAATAGTTATTTTCTCTTTTTCGGTAATTCGTTCAGAGGTTCCTTTTATATGGGCTTTATCAATTCGTTTTTTAACCACTTCATATCGGGCATTATAGGTGCCGTCTACATCAAAACGTTTTTCGTCCATTCTAAACCGTATAGAAATAGGAGAGCTAAAAACTAGAATTAGCGATGTTACATCTAGTTCATAAGGCAGTGAATATTTCAATTGATGGTGCTCTTTTTCCATTTCACATAAAGTTTGCAATTGCCACAACCTTAAATTGTGCAAATACAAAGTATCGAAAGTTTTGTTTGGTGCAATGGTAGCGCCTATGTATAAGTTGTGTTCTACGCCATCCGTTTTAAAACGCTCGTAATAATGCGGATAGATTTCTTGCGCTTCAGTTTGTTTTTTGTCAAGGATTGAAGCTAGTTTTTTATTGATAATGGATATTGCATGATCAAATTTTTTCCTAGCATGATAAAACATTCCTGTTTTAGGATCTAGGCTATTAAAATATTTATTTTCTAAAGTGTTGCCATCATTAGCTTGTATAGTATTCTTTAAAATAGGATGAATTTCATTTTCTATATACAGTTGTATTTGTTGTTCTGTATCAGCTTTTAGCGGAGCATCTAGTTGCGTTAATAATGTTTGTAATTCAAAAGTGCGCTGCTCAGACAATACTAAATTGGTGTTGAATCTTTGATTTTCAAAAATTTGAATCAACGCGTTCAATTGATTTTTCAAATCTTCTTTTACGGTTTCATTCCTGTGATTTGATGATCCTTTGATGTCAATTTGTCCATACAAAGGATAGACTTCTTTAAAAACAATTTCTTTAAAATTGTAGTCTTTAGTTTGTGTTTTAAAATAAGTAACCGCTTCTTTTTTGAATTTCCAGTACACACTTGGGTGAATGGCAGTGTATTCCCGCTGAATTATGGCTTCAATTTGATTTTGCATGTCATTATTATACCGTTCCAAGGTATCAACAACATAAGGTAAAATCATATTTAAATTATTGACATTAATGCTGTTTAACGCTCTAGATTTGCTAGAAACAAGCTCAATAATACCTAATAATTTACCATTTTTTATTACTGGTGCTAGTATGCAACTTTTGATTTCTAGTGATAATAAATAGTTTCCTAGTTTTTCATTGTTTAAATTCTGAGCAAATTCTTCAACATTTGAAATGATAAAAGGTTTGTTTTGATTTAGAATACTCTCTAATGAACATCCAAATAGGGAATTATTACAATCCACCTCTGGTAAATCTTGGAGTACGAAACTTCCTGTGACATCATAAGGGGGTTTGACAAATTTTTGTTCTTCTTCGTCAAACATTATAAATCCAACTTTTAAGTCTGAGATTTTAAAAATAGAACGAAAGATTCCTTCAAAATCTCCTGGATCCTCATTTGGTTCTGTTTTAGTTTTTAAAAGGTTACTTTTTAAGTTTGATACCGCATTTTCAATTGTTGCGTCAAATAAGGATACAATTCCAAAACCTTTTAGGATCCAACTTTCTTTAGGGAATTTTTGTTTCCACAGTGCCACATCATCAAAGTTATCCATTAACAAATCTATTTCGCTAGTAGTTAATGGGATAACGTCTGCAGTTGGAATGATTTCCATAAAATCAGCATTGTACAAAATTCGATAATGCTTCATAATCCCATTTTTATCTGGAATATCATAAAACAAAGGCTTATTGTATTCAAAATTTTGTTTGTAAAACGAATTTAAAATTAAAATACAACTCATGACATAAAATTGATCTTCATCAAAATCCCTAATGGTCATGTCAAAGGGTGTTCCTGCATTTTCTATTATTTTTTGAAAACGCTTAGAATAATTAAAAGTGAAATTTTGAAACGGAATAGTTACAGCTTTGATTTCATTTTGAGTCAATACCGTAGGAAATAAATCTGCGAGTATGTTTTCTAATAATTCTTTATTTTTAAAAATCATTTCAAAATCCTCAATCCCTGTTTTAAACTCAGGAAATGGTGCCATTTCTTTTAGCAATGCCTTGGCGTAATTAGCTCTATAATCTATAGGGCTATTAGCAATTTCCTCCAGCCCATCAATGAGTTTATGAAACGAAATAAGAGTTTTGAAAGGACTTTCTTTGAAAAAAAATTGTGACATTTAGAACTGATTTTTGAATCTGTAAATTTAGGAATAAAGTAAGTTTCAAAGACTCGTTTTTTTTTCTTTTATTTCGCAAATAAAAAGGTCTGCAATTACGGTTGTAATGGCGGACCTTTTAATGTTATATTATGCTAGCATTAGGAGTTACTAACTTTTCTCTTCTTTGTTAAAATAAACAAGATAGTAATACATCTGTTTTTCTTCATCCCATCCTTTTTCTACAAATTTCTCTGCACTTTCGGGATTAATAAAGTCCATTTTGATTTGGATATGAGTATCTAAATTGATCACATTTTTTATTGATTTTCTGGCATCAGATACTGCTGCATTTGCAATAGGGAAGGAGGTAACATCCTCTATACTGTATTTTTCTCCCTTATCGCTTTTATAGTTTTTGAATTCAGGGATCAAATCTGGATTGTCTAAAACTTCATTCAAAAAGTTAGTCTCTTCAAACTGATCGTTTTTTGCAAAATAATTCACAGATCGGTTCATGAACATCACTTCTTCCTTTTTATCCTCAGCCGGAAAAACAACATCTTTAGCAAAATTTTGACAAAACTTCAAATATTTTTTAGTGATAAAGTTCTCGTCCTCAAAAGCATCTACTGATAAAAAATGCTCTAACCAGTATCTTGCATCGTAACGATTGCTGTCTACTGTAAGAATTTTGTAACCTTCTTCTTTTTTGTGATTAAAAATAAGACAACCTTTGTCCAATTTGTTTAAGCTCACTCCTTGTTGTAAAATCATTTCCAATTGAGAAGCTTTCTCTTCAAATTGTAAAAAATCAGCTTGAATTTCACTCTTGAAAATTCCGATAGCATCTACAACATTGTTATCTATGTTGAGGTTCGTCAAGTACGTTACATACACTTCCCCATTTTTAATATGAGGGTGATTAGACTGCTCAAATAAATGGGTTGTGATTTTTTTTGAAACTTCATGAATGCTACTTGGATTGTCAAAAACTTCCGTGGCATATTTAAACATGTCGTTGTAGTCTAAGTCAATCTCATGAGCAAATTGATAATAATTTTCTTCTTTTTCTCGAAAAGGTTTAAAGAAAAATTCTTTCATCAAAGGCACAATTTCATCATTAAGATTAAAGGGCTGCTCTGATAAAAAAATAGCTTCGTTTCTGCTTTTATTTCCCACTCTATGAATGGATAAATTTTCGATGTGTGTGTTATATAGGTTGATCATTTTTTTGAGGTGCTAAGTGAAAAGTTGCTGAGTTACTGAGGTTTTAATCTCTTTCTTTTATTTTATTGATGAACGAAACCAGCATTCGTTCAATTTCTCGACTATCTTCGTACAACGTAGTGAATTCATCTTCGTTTAAATAGTCTATGTTTTTTGCGATTTCTATTTGTGTTTGTAATTCAAATAATGATCCAATTGCAATATTTAAGAAACGTAAATATTCTTTACTACTGTCTCTTCCAAACCCTTCGGCAATGTTGCTCGGAATTGAAACTGAGCTTCGTCTTATTTGTGATGTTAATGCAAATATTTCTTCTTATGGAAATTTTTTAGTTGATTTATAAATTTTAGTTGTTAATGACATTGATTTTTGCCAAATCAGTAGGTTTCTAAAATTGCTCATGGTGTGAAAATAATAAATTAAATTTATATAAGAACTCAGTACCTTAAATGCTTAGAACCTTACTACAAACTAATTCCAATTCTCTTCAAAACCATAGTCTTCAAAACTATCATCACCTTCAAACATGTCTAAATCATCCTCATCTAAACCGTCTTCAAATTCATCATTATAATCATCAGCATTATCAGATTCAAAGTTTTTTTCCATTGCTTCATCTGGCATTTCTCCATGAGAGAAAATAGTTTCAGGATATGTATTCCCAACAACTTGATCTTCAATGGCAGCAAGTTCTACAAGGAACGTCCACATGTTAATGAAGTCATATACATAAAGAATTTTTGTATTCACCTTATCTAAAATATCAGATAATTGGTAATCACTCATGATTTTTTGTTCACCGGGAACATCGCCGATATCAAACATCGGAATCTCTTCTTCTTGATTCCACGTTTCATCACACGTATAAAAAGAAGCAACCTCCATCCCGTCAAAACCAAAGGAATTGAAAATAGCATTATGCAAATCTTCTAAAGTATCGTCTTCAAGTATTGCAATGTCTCTAAAAACATCCTCTTCCGCGTCTAGAATTACCCTAAATTTATAAACCATAATCTTTGTTTTTATTGAAAGGTCAAAGGTAAAATTTAATTTCAGTTTTCGATTTTAGTTTTTCGATTTGTTGATAAGATTTTTATTTTGCTTGTTATCTTGGTATCCGAGGCAACTACATTTTTGCTTTTATTTTTTTGGATAAAAACTGCTTTTATCAGTTGTGAAATTGAACTAAATAAGGATTGGTTCCTTTTCAGTTTATGCCATAAAAAAGCCCAATCAGTTGATCAGGCTTTCGGTTTTTTATTTTTTTGAATCGGAACACAAACCAACTATATCATGAAAGATATCGTGGAGCCCCGTTATCGATTTTACAATTTCAGCATCTGTACCTTTATTCGTAACAATTTGGTTGAGCGATTTGCTATTGGCTTGTAAGCGGTTTACCAGTTCAATAATAATTTCTGTTCTAAATTCTGCTGGAATTTCTGTTTTTTGCACTTTCGTTGCTTTTGCTAATAACTCATTTGAACGTGCTTTTATGGGAGCCAATTTTCCTTCCTCAGCAGGATGAAACGTTTCAGATAATACTTCGTGAAATTCTTTTATGGCAGGCCATTTATCAAAAGTAGATTGTGCTGAAACGGAGTTTGCAACAAAAATAAGGGCCAAGACTAGAAATGTTTTAAGGTGTTTCATGATGTTTTTTTTAAATGTATAAACAAATATAGTAAAATTTATTTTGGGTAATTAGCTTTGATACCTTTCACTAAACATTCAATTTCCGAATCACTTTTGCTGGATTTCCCACCGCCAGTGAATTATCTGGAATGTCTTTTGTCACTACAGATCCTGCGCCAATTACTGAACCTTTTCCAATAGTAACTCCGGGACATATCACCGTATTGCCGCCTATCCAGCAATCATCGCCTATCGTTATTGGTAAAGCATTTTCATGTGTTTTTCGCAATTCAGCATCAAGCGGGTGCGTGGCGGTATAAACTTGCACATTAGGCGCAAAAAATACATTCGAACCTATTACAACAGGTGCGCAATCCAGCACCACACAGTTCACGTTAAAATATACGTTATCACCACACGTTATATTGTATCCATAATCACAATGAAAAGGAGGTTCAATATATAAATTAGAACCTGCATTAGGAATCAATTCCTGAATGATTTCGCGCGCTTTTTTAGTCACGCGGTACTCCGTTACATTAAGTCTGTGCAATAAATTTTTAGCCCTACGTCGTTCTTTTATCAATACAGCATCACCAGATAAATAGTATTCTCCAGCAATCATTTTTTCTTTTTCCGTTTTTGGTTCCATCTTATGTTTTTTATTTTGGGCATGCCCGATAGTCTCGTCCCAAAAAACGAGACTATCGGTCGAGCTATTCGCTACAATCTTTTATAGCCCTTTTTGCAACGGGCTATAAAAGGATTTTCACTACTATACCTCATGCATTTCTACTTGTTGTAGCCTTTTGTTAATTTGTAAAAGTACTCCAAAATTAAAAACAGTACAACTCAGCATCCATTTTCAACAGTTGAGTAAGGTTCTATTTTTAAAACTTTTTTTCTCAGATACATTTGCTTCATAAAAACCAATAATTATGAAAACCACAGTCACATTCTTATGCTTACTAGTTACAACACTTCTTTTTTCGCAAAGTACAATTTCGGGTAAAGTAGTAGATGAAAAAGGAAAACCCGTTGCAGGGGCTAACATTTTTATAGAAGGAACCTATGATGGCGCCACAAGTAACGAAACAGGTAGTTTTAGTTTTACAACCACAACAACAGGAAATCAAACATTAGTAGTGAGTTTTTTGATTTATGAAACCTCAAAAACAGTAATAAATGTGGCTGCATTTGTTGATAAAACCATAAAACTAAAAGAAGGTGTAACAGGTCTTGATGCCGTTATTATTACCGCAGGAACATTAGAGTCAGGTGATAAAGCAAGAGTTTCGGTTTTAAAACCCTTAGATATTGTTACCACAGCAGGTTCTGCAGGAAATATTATAGCAGCGTTACAAACCTTGCCAGGAATACAAACGGTAGGCGAGGACGGAAGATTGTTTGTTCGCGGTGGCGAGGCTAATGAAACCCAAACTTTTGTAGATGGTATTCGGGTAGCGCAACCGTATGGTGCAAGTACTAATAATTTACCTACTCGTGGCCGATTTTCTCCTTTTTTATTCAACGGAATATCATTTTCTACAGGTGGCTATTCAGCAGAATATGGTGAAGCTTTATCGAGTGTGCTACTGCTAAACACTCAGGACGAGCCGGACCAAAACAAAACAGAAATTAGTTTGATGACTGTAGGATTGGGAATTGGGAATACCCAAAAATGGAAAAAAAGTTCGTTAAGTGTAAATTCAAATTATATTAATTTGGCTCCATACCAAGCTGCGATTCCCCAAAATGTGGATTGGAACAGTCCTTTTCAGTCCTTGTCTGGAGAAACTGTGTATCGTTATAATTTTAACAACGGAATTTTGAAAGTATATGCCGCTTTTGATGCTTCCAAATTTGATGTCAATCAGGAAAACATCAATGATCCTGAGAAAACCAGAGTGGATTTAAACAACAATAATTTTTATTTCAATACATCTTACAAAGGAGTTTTTGGAAATAACTGGCAGCTAACTTCTGGGTTGAGTTATGGATATAGCAATAATAAAATTAATTTGAATATTGATAAAGTGGCAAACGATGAAAATGCGGCCCATTTGAAATTCAAATTAAGAAAAAGTTTTTCAGAAAGGATCAAACTTTCCTTTGGGGCTGATTATTTTATGACGCAGTTCAATGAAGATTTTAGGGATAATTCAGGTTCGGTTTTCACCAATGGGTACAATTCGAACATAGCGGCTTTTTTTAGTGAGGTTGATGTTTTATTTTCAAATAAATGGGCAGCAAAAGTAGGGTTAAGGGCAGCAAATAATGACTTACTAAATGAAACTACTATTGCACCCCGAATTTCATTTGCTTATAAAATGGCCAAAAACAGCCAGTTTTCATTTGCCTATGGTAATTTTACTCAAACTCCAAGCGCAGATTACGTCAAATATTCGAACAACAATCAATTTGAAAGCGAAAAAGCATCGCATTACATCTTAAATTTTCAGTACAACAAAAACGGTAAAACATTTCGTGCCGAAACCTATTACAAAGAGTACAGCGATTTAGTAAAATTTAATACTGAAACACCTTTGTATAATTCGACTTTCAATAATTCAGGTTTAGGATATGCAAAAGGATTGGACTTGTTTTGGAGAGATGGAAAATCAATTAAAAACTTAGAATACTGGGTTTCTTATTCGTACATCGATACGGAGAGAGATTATAAAAATTTTAGCGCTCAAGTGACCCCAAGTTTTGTTGCCGATCACAGTTTGTCTATTGTTACAAAATATTTTATAACAAACTGGAAATCACAAATAGGATTTACGAATTCCTACAGTTCAGGTCGCCCGTACAACAACCCCAATGAAACAAAATTCATGAATGGAAAAACCAAAGCCTACAACAGTTTGAGTTTTAACTGGGCCTATTTATTGAGTCCACAAAAGATTTTGTATTTCTCAGTTTCGAATGTTTTAGCTACTCAAAATGTTTTTGGGTATGAGTACGCTAAAAATCCAAACAGCGCTGGAATTTACAACAGAAGAGAAATTACTCCCACAGCAGATCGTTTTTTCTTTGTCGGTTTCTTTTGGACCATCAGCAACGATAAAAAAGACAATCAGTTAAGGAATTTATAAAGGTTCAAAGTGGCAAAGTACTAAGGTACTAAGCCTGCGAATCTTCAACTTTATTACTATGAACCTTAGAATCTAAGAAACTTTGCAACTAAAAAATACAACTCATCCATTAAATTCTACAGTTCGGTAGGAATCAATTTTTAAGCTGTTAAAAGCAATCTACTTTTGAAGTGTAATTAAAAACAAAGCGTTTCAATCATCAAATTAAACAATCTTAAAACCAAGAAATTATGAAAACAACAATGAACCAAAATCCAATTAAAACAACTAAAGTTATGACTAAAATTATTGTTACCATCGTATTGTTTATCAGTTCCTATGTATCGGCTCAAGGTCAATTTGAGCAAGGTATGGGCAAAGCACTTCAATTATGGGGCGAAGGAAAAAGTACCGAAGCATCAGCTTTATTTGAAAGAATTGCTGCAGCCGAAAAATCTAGCTGGTTGCCTAATTATTATGTGGCTTTGGTAAATACAAATGCTGCTTTTGCAACAAAAGATAAAGAACAGGTAAGTTTGCTACTGAATAAAGCACAGAAAGCAGTAGACATTGAAATGGATAAAAATCCGAATAATGCAGAGTTGCTTGTAGTTCAAGCCATGATTCACACCGCGTGGATTGCATTTGACCCCATGACAAACGGACAAAAATTAGCTGGACCTGTGATGCAATTATACGGAAAAGCACAGGCAATTGCTCCAGAAAACCCACGAGTGGTGTTTTGTAAAGCCGAATTTGAAATAGGCGGAGCGAAATTTTGGGGAACCGATACCAAACCAATGTGTGCGCAAATTGAAAAAGCTATTGGACTTTTTGCTACTTTTAAACCCGAAACAGTTTTTTCACCTTCATGGGGATTAGAGAGAGCTCAAATTGCTCAAAAAAATTGTAAATAAAATTAAAACAATTGACGTTGCTGTGACTAGCAGGGAACTAAAGAATTTATAAAATGAACTTATTTCTTCAACAATTACAAAAAGCATTCAAACTAACCTTAGTAATTTTTGTCTTAATGCAATTATTTACGGTAGTTATGGGCGGCACAATAGGATTTAGCCAGCGTTTACTAACTCACTTTTTGTTCACGGCTTTGTATACGCTCACATTATATGGTACCAATGCACTTTTTTTTATGAAATTAGATGCACTCTTTGTTGAGCGTTTTTCTAAAAAGAGATTGTTTGTTGGTTTCGCGGGCTCGGTTGTCCTGTCTTTAATCGTAATTTTTTTATTGCACTTGTTTGAAGAAGTAGTCTATAACAACAAAAGTTTGCAAGAGTTTTTGGAAAATGAAAACCCACAGAGCTACATTGTATCCAGTATTATTACTTTTTTTGTTACGCTAACTATACATGCCATCTATTTTTACAAAGCGTACAATGAGAATAAAGTTAAAGAACAAAAAATTATTGCTGGCACAGCCAATGCCAAATTCGAAAGTTTAAAAAACCAAATAGATCCTCATTTTTTATTTAATAGTTTGAATGTTTTGAGTTCCTTGATTGAAGAAAATCCAGAAAATGCCCAACGATTTACCACTTCTTTGTCTAAAATATACCGTTACGTTTTAGAGCAAAAAGACAAAGAATTAGTAAGTGTAGCCGAGGAATTGGCTTTTGCCAAAACGTATATGAATTTATTGAAAATGCGTTTCGAGAACAGCATCACCTTTCATTTACCAACTGATTTTGATAATTCAGAAGCTAAAGTAGTGCCATTATCTTTACAGTTATTACTCGAAAACACCATCAAGCACAACGTAGTAAGTGAGAATAAACCATTGCAAATTACCATATTCATTCAAGATAATTACTTGGTAGTTCAAAATAATTTACAAAAAAAAGAAGTATTACAAGACCGTCAAGGAGTAGGATTGCAAAACATTGTAAGCCGATATGCCTTGTTATCAAAAAGAAAAGTTTTAGTAGAAAAAACGGAAACAGACTTTAAAGTACTGATTCCGATTTTAACCAAACAAATAGCCGCCATGGAAATTAACACAATCAGCAACGAAAATTTAGCCTATGCAAGAGCTAAAGAAAGAGTAGAAAGATTAAAAGGATTTTATGGGAACTTAATTTCGTATTTTATCGTGATCCCTGTTTTGATTATTATTAACCTGAGTTCGCCACATCCTTTTCAATGGTTTTGGTTCCCGCTTTTGGGCTGGGGAATGGGATTAACGTTTCATGCACTCGAGACCTTTGGTTACGGAAAAAATTGGGAAGAGCAAAAAGTTCAAGAAATTTTAAACAAAAGCAAAACAAACAAATGGAACTAAATAAACCAAACAATAGCGAATTTGAGCAGTATCAAAAAGCGAAAAAGCAAGTTGAGGAGTTAAAAGGGTTTTATTCGCACCTTGCTTCATTTGTGATTGTAAATGGAATTCTAATCTTGATTAATTTTAGATATGCTCCAAACCATATATTTTTTCTTTGGACCTTTGGAAGTTGGGGAATTGGACTTTTATTTCACGCCATCAGAGTCTTTAATTGGCTTCCATTTTTTGGACGTAATTGGGAAGAAAGAAAACTAAAACAATACATACAAGAAGAAAATAATAAAACAAATACCTACGAATAATCATGACAACAACCGATCAATTAGCATACGATAATGCACTTAAAAGAGTTCGAAAAATTAAGGGTTTTTATACGCACCTTATTGTTTACATCGTTATCAACATTATGATTGTAGTGTTGAATACACAAAACCTTAAAACTGGCGAAAGCTATTTTCAATGGAATAATTTTGCCACTGCCTTATTTTGGGGCATTGGATTAGCGTCTCATGGTTTATCTGTGTTTTTGCCTGCAATAGTTTTAGGCCGAAACTGGGAAGAACGCAAAATAAAAGAGCTGATGGAAAAAGAGAAAAACAATAAATGGGAGTGAAGCAAGCATTCATTCACAGTTTTCAACCAAACAAAAACCGCAAACGATTCAATTAACAAATTACCAATAGTAAATGACAACAATAATTATAGAAGACGAAAAACCAGCTGCCAGATTACTGCAAAGAAAACTTGAGAAATTAAGTTTAGCGGTTGAGGTAATGCTTCATTCTGTAGAGGAAGCATTAGAGTGGTTTTCTAACAACGAACATCCTGATTTGATTTTTCTGGATATTCAACTATCGGATGGATTGTCATTTGAAATTTTTGAAAAAGTTGAAATTAAAAGTGCTGTAATTTTTACAACGGCTTATGATGAATATGCATTAAGGGCTTTTAAATTGAATAGTATTGACTACCTCTTGAAGCCTATTGACGAAGATGATTTAGAAGTGGCTGTTGCTAAATTTAAATCGCTTTTGCCTAAGCAAGAAGTAGCTGTTCAAAACCTCGCTATTGATTTTGAACAAATCAAAAAAATGCTGGCTAACCCTTTTGAAAAAAACTATAAAAAGCGTTTTACGGTAAAAATAGGGCAACATTTAAAAGTGATTTCTATAGATGAAATTGAATGTTTTTTTAGTGAAAATAAAGGAACCTACATTCACACGTATGATAACAGAAATTATTTAATTGATGTTACGTTAGAAAATTTAGAAGAAGAATTAGATCCAAAAGATTTTTTCAGAATTAGCAGAAAGTTCATAATTCCCATGAAGGCAATCAAAGAAATTGTTCTTTATAGCAATTCCAGATTGAAAGTTATTTTGCCAACTTACAAAGAAGATGACGTTATTGTGAGTCGTGAAAAAGTATCTGATTTTAAGACTTGGATAGGATAAATTTGTAGTCCTAAAAAAAGTGTTTATAGTACTGTTTTTAAAAAGAATTCAAATCAAGAATATTTTAAAAATAGTACTGTAAACACTTGTTCATATAATCAAAAACTAGTCAAGTAAAGATTTAATTTCTTTTTCTGTCTTGCCTAATTTTTGTTGTAATTTACCCCACATTACATCTTCTTTACCTTCTTCATACAATAAATCATCTTCGGTAAGATCAGCAAATTTTTGTTTTAGTTTTCCTTTCAACTCATTCCAGGTTCCTTTAATCTCATTTGAATTTGGCATAATATCTAAGTTTTAAATTACTATTTGTTCTTCACAAATTTGGTGAATTTAAGCTGTTTGAATGTTATACAATTCTTTAAATGTATTGCATAATTCCAATAGCTATTAGTATTTAATAGTCGCTACTAAAATATATTGAATTGAAATAAAGGTGTTGAATTAGAGCTGTAAGTGTTTTGTTTTAAAATAATGGTAACGTGGCATTTAAGTAATCAGTATAGATGTTATCTATGGTGGGTTTATACCTTGAAAACAAGTTTTCTAATACCTATTAATACTAAAATAAAGGATGTATAAAAGATAAAGAAAGGAATGATGTACTCAATGCAATCAAGAGCAAGTAAAGCTGCAATAAGTAATAATTGAAAGCCTAATCCGTAAATTGAAAGCAAGGTCATAAACCAGTTCGGGAACGTTTTTACCTTGTAAGCATCAGGATCAAGAGCATGAATTATTTTATCAAAAACTCCATAAACTACAGTGTAGATGGTAAATAGAATATCAACTGATTTTTGACTTTCTCCTGGTAATGCACGCGGAGATTTATGTTCAAAAATTTTACTCGTTGTATCTCCTCCTACTGATTTTGTTCGTAAAATAACATAGTAATAATTGTATAATGTGCCTTGTAATTGAATACCAATAAACGCTAAAATTGTAGGAAGTAAAGTAGTTTTAGAAACATAGCAAATAGTCATTAAAAACAAAAAATTCAATATAATATCAAACACACTGTCAAGATATCTACCCGTGTAAGAAGGTGTTTTTTTTAATCTGGCAAGCTCACCATCGGCAGCATCAATTCCTGATTTTAAGAGTAAAAAAAAGGCTGCCCAAAAGTAATGTCCTTGCAAAATACTGTAAATGGCAAGTAATCCAGAAATACCAAAAAGGAGTGTAACATGAATGGGAGTGAAGCGTGTATCTTTTAATTGGTTGGCAAGAAATCTTCCGAAAAATCTCCCGTAATCTGATAAATCTAAAAATTTATCTTGAGCTGCAAGTTTAGACATTTTAATAATTAGTAAGCAAAAATAGATGTGACAATATAGTCAAGGACGGATTTTAAAGTTGTTTTTTTCTTTGCGAATAAGACTCTAAAACCAGGTAAAATTGAACCCCAAAAAGTAGGGTTGCTATAACGATATGGATAGTTTGTGTACCAAAAGGAAAATCAAAATAATACATACTTATACCAGTAAGAATTTCGACGAAAAGCAAAAACATAACCCAATTTTGTTTGCTCGCATTTAGATTTAATTTCCTATTTATGTAGAATAAATAACTGTTGAGCGCAAACACAAGTATCGAAAAAGATCTGTGAATGTAGAATATAACAGTTGGATTTTGGAGCCACATGACCTCTGGAGCTCCTGTTTTTGAAATAATATCTACTTGTTCTCTAACATCTGTACCCAATACAATTTGAACAAGAGTAAGAACTAGTGCTAAGAGTAAAAGGGCATTAAATTTGGTATTAAAAGTAACAGTTTTGTTATTTGTTTTCACGCTGTAAATAACCACAAGTTGAATGGCTAGAATTAACAAAGCTGCCAGCATGTGTGTGGTAATTTTATACGGACTAAGTACAGAATCTACCACTGTTTTACCGAGCCAAGCCTGAAATGCCATCAATAAACAGACTATAAAAGATAAGTAAATAAGGCTCTTTTGTTTTTTTCTATAACCAAAGGAGAGAACCAGTGTTACTATACAAGCTATGCCTGCTAACGCCCCTAGGAGGCGGTTGATGTATTCAACCCAAGTATGAATGGGATTAAAAATTGCATAATCATGTTTTTGATAAGGTACCCAATTGGATGTTTCAAAATTTTCTTTAGCAACAAAATCCTCCTTAGCAACTAATAACGATTCTTCTTTTATGATTACTTGTCCTCTATTATACTCCTTATTCGGTGTAAAAAGAAGCTCTTTTTGATCTGTTGGTGGAATGTAATACCCAAAACATTTAGGCCAGTCTGGGCAGCCCATTCCTGAACCAGTTAATCGAACAAAGGCACCTGCAAAGATGACTAGATAAACTAAAACGAGAGCTATTTTTGCGGATTTTAGAAAGTATTTTTGCACAGGAATTCTATTTTTTTGTAAAATTATCTCATTTCTATGGAGTAGGTCACTACACAATAGTTAAACTTTGACTAAACCTAATTTAGATGCTTTTTTTAGCATAAAATCAAAAGCTGCATCGTATTCGTTTGGGATTTCACCTTCAAGGATTGCTTCTTTAATTGCTTCTTTGATAATACCAATTTCCCTAGAGGGTTTAATGTTAAAATGTTCCATAATTTCCTCACCAGATATCGGCGGTTGAAAATTACGTACTTGATCACGCTCTTCTACTTCCACAATTTTTTTTCGAACTATTTCAAAGTTTTTGTGGTATTTTTTAAACTTGTTTGGGTTTTTTGTGGTGATATCCGCTTCGCATAGTGTCATTAAGTTTTCTACGTCTTCACCAGCATCAAACACCAAACGGCGCACCGCACTATCCGTTACAGTATCTTGAGAAAGAACAATAGGTCTAGAGCTCATCATGACCATTTTTTGGACAAACTTCATTTTATGGTTAAGTGGCATGTGCAAACGCTCAAATATTTTTTTTGCCATTTTCCCACCAAGGAATTCGTGTCCGTGAAATGTCCAGCCTTGTTTTTTGTTAAAACGTTTTGTTGGAGCTTTTCCTATATCATGCAATAATGCAGACCAGCGGAGCCAAACGTCATCCGTATTTGGGCAAATATTGTCAACCACTTCCAGCGTGTGGTAGAAATTATTTTTGTGGGTGTGACCTTCTATTTCTTCAACTTGATTCAAAGCCGTTAACTCGGGAAGAATAATGTTTAAAAGTCCTGTTTTGAACAAATGTAAAAATCCTATTGAAGGTTGATCTGTCGAAAGTATTTTATTCAATTCATCCACAATGCGTTCTCCAGATATGATTTTGATTCGCTCTGCATTCTTTTTGATGGATTGAAACGAATTTTCTTCTATATCAAAGCCCAATTGGTTCGCAAAACGAATACCTCTCAACATACGCAACGGATCATCAGAAAAAGTGATATCTGGATCCAATGGTGTTTTAATTATTTTGTTTTTTAAATCCTCAAGACCGTTAAAGGGGTCTAATAATTCTCCAAAATTATCTTTGTTCAAAGCTAAGGCAAGTGCATTGATTGTGAAATCGCGGCGGTTTTGATCGTCTTGAAGTGTACCGTTTTCAACAATAGGATTGCGACTATCAGACTGATAGGATTCTTTTCGAGCACCCACAAACTCAATTTCGGTGTCTTCAAAGCGCAACATTGCCGTTCCGTAGGTTTTGAAAACCTGAACTTTTGGCTTATTTGGAAGTAATTGAGATACTTTTAAAGCCAACTCAATTCCGCTGCCCACTGCAACAATATCTATGTCTTTTTTAAAGTCTCTCTTCAAAAGTAAATCTCTAACAAAACCACCAATCACGTAACTATCTACGTTAAGTTCTTGAGAAGCTTGAGAGATGACTTTGAAAATTTTATTATTTAAGGCTTCTTTATATGAAGTTTTAATGCTCATTTTAAAAATGTTTAAAGTCTAAAGTCTAAAGTTGTTAAACTGAAAACTAGAAACTGAATACTGCAAACTATTTCCGAATCACTTTCACCTGAGAATCGTTCGTCAATTTTATGATTGTCGAAGGTTTACCGGCGATTTTTTCGCGATGCAAATTTACAACATAGTCCACACCTTTTATAATTTCTGGACTAATATCTTTAAAGGCAATAGGAGTAGGTTGTCCGGAGATATTTGCTGATGTTGAAACCAGTGGCTTTCTCATTTTTTCCATTAATTTGAAGCAAAAAGGCTCTTTTACAATGCGGATTCCCAGTGAGTTGTCTCCTGAAACTAAATTTGGAGCTACATTTCTTGGTTTGTCTAAGATTATGGTCGTAGGTTTTTCGGAAAGATCAATAATTTGCCAGGCTACTTCAGGAATATCCTTAAAAACATTGTACATCATTTTTTCTCCGTTCATTAAAACAATCATGCTTTGTGTCTCAGCTCTTTGTTTGAGTTTGTATATTTTGGCAACAGCTTCTGGATTCGTGGCGTCACAACCTATGCCCCAAACGGTGTCTGTAGGATAAAGGATAATTCCGCCTTCCTTTATTATTTCGAAAGCGTTGTGTATTTCTTCGTTAAGATTTTCCATTTTTATTTAAAATATGAGTGACAATTTTATACTTTGCAAAGGAACGAATAAAAATTATTATTATACTATAGGTCTCTTCCGCTATTGTATTATAAGTATAACATCATTAAAGGTAATATAAGATTTCCATA
>NZ_QKNZ01000030.1:0-54990 GCF_014156605.1 Flavobacterium sp. SOK18b | reverse complement strand
ATTACAACTAATTATAACTAAAATTAAAAATAACAATGATTTTTTCATCTAAATCGATTTTTTTGGCAACATTGCCTGCAAATTGTAATTACTCGTAACAAACACTCCCAATCAACATCTAGTCTAACTACAAACATGTGTATAGCAGTTCAAAAATTAAAGAACGTTTTTTTTAACACTCCGAACATTAGCGACAATAGCAGAAATATTTTTATAAATTGAGATGTAAATTTATGGATGTAGTATTAGTAACGATTTTTGCAATAAGTGACATTATGACTACAATTTCAAAAAACAGAAGTGTATAAAACACAATTATTCTCCACATAAACCCTATCATGGAATACCTTTTATAGGCCGCATTGAAATACACCCAAAAAGGAAACAAAACAATCAAGAAAAAATATACAATTTTTAAAATATCTACAAAGGATTTAATGTCCTCAAAGACTCTCAAAAGTGACAACAAGTTGGCAAATAAACACAAAACCAATATTCCCAACAAATTTATTCCTGCAATGATGAAATGCTCCGCTAGGTTGATTTTCAATCTTTTGAAAATCAGAAAAGCATTAACCGCAATTAACGGGACGAATCCAAATAGAATCAATTTTACATTATTCGATAAGAAGTTCATTAATTGGATTCCCTCATTTGTATTTTTAGAAACTGATGGAGGATTCAGGTCATGATAATAATGCACCGTTAGAATATTCAAAGCGATTATTATTAAAGAGAGTGCAAAAACATTGTAGTAGTTTACTCTTTTGCCATGAATGTAATCCAAAGCTGCTTGCCCAGGTCTTGTAAATGTTTCTTTTAAAGTAAATAAGATTCCTCTTTCTAAATGGAACACACCGTGTATGATATCGTGGGCAAAAAAATGCTTTAAGGTTATGGCATGTGTATTGCTTTTTTGGCCGCAATTCTGACAATAATTACCAGAAACATCTTGTTCACAGTTTAGGCATTGTTTGTTCTCCATGGGTTACTATTTTGCTTTTTAGAATAGGTTATATTTTGTAAGTAAAAGTAATAATTTATTGTATCTAAATAAAAAAGCTTTCAAGTATATTACCTGAAAGCTTTATTAAAATTATTTTGTCTAGTCCTGAAATAGCGATACATAAAAAGTACTGTTATAGAAAATCATCAAGAAATAGCAGTGATTGCTAAAACAATAAATCATTTAAAAATTAACGAAATATACTTCTAATCCTATCAAAGATATTTCGCTTACGGACAATAACGACCTCTCCCATCATCATTTCAGTTGGAATCATTTCAATTTTAAGATTGTTTGTTGTTTTGATTACTTCAATTTCTTTACTTTCCATTCCGATGTAATGAACAAGTAGCAACTTCGATTTTGAATAATCTTGCACTGGTATCTTAATGGTAAATGTCCCGTTAAAATTAGTTGTTACGCTTGTTTTAGATTTTTTATGCTCAATCACTGCTCCGGGAAGTGGTGTGCTTGTTTTAGCATCAGCGGTTAATTTTTCTAAAACAATACCTGAAACGGTTATAAAAGAGGTTTCTGTTTGTTCTACAATAGCAGAGCTCAATTGTGAATCAATAACTTCTATTTTCGCTTTTTCTTTTTGAGCCACTACTGGCATTGCTGTCAAAAGAGACGTAATACTAAAAAGTACTCCCCAAAAAGGTGTTGGTGTAGGATTTGAATTTGTAAATTCTGTATTGATTTGATTTTTAGATAATCTACCGCAAACGGTAGTTTTACTCGAAATTTTACTCAAAATTTGAGCATTGGTGTGTAACTCAAAATTGATGACCTCTTTTTTACAGCTTGCGCAAAATTTACCTTGATTTGTAGCACTCATGGAATTCCAATTTGCGTGGCATGGTTTGGGTATTTCTAGTTTGTATTTCATCTTATACTACAAAGTTTAAAATTCAACAATTTGACGGTTTGACTTCTTAATTCTTCTTTTAGGTTTACGAATCTCTTTGACTGCGCATCGCAAGGTATAGCATATAGCTGAAGACATTCACACAGCAGCGCTTTATTGATATAGTTTTGGTTCTTTCATTCCTTGTTTTACATAATAATCTTTATTCATTTCAAAGTGACTTGTCGTCATCTCATTATAATATTCTTTAAATGAAGATAAATTATATTTTAATCTCAGATTATCAATATTTAATGAATCAAGTAATCCGTTTTTTGGAATTGCTTGTCCTACTTTATTGTATGTAACTTGCGAACCAAATCTCTGCTTTTGGTTAAGATTAATTGCAATTCTGTCCTCAAGCATTGCATAATTAGATTTTTCTGCATTATTTTTCTCGATTTCTTTTCCTAATGCTTTAAGCATTTTCTGTTGGAACTTAATATCATTGTCTGCGTGTTGGATAGTAATCCAGAATTTTTTCGAGTATTCTTGACCAATTTTATCATATCCCAAATAACCATATTCTGAATATATTTTTTTAATTTTTTTTTGATTATCAAGATCAACACTATCACTTTTTATCTCAAAAATTTTCCACGCTTCATTTTTTCCAAATTTTTTAAGGAGGTCTTCAGAAGGAGTTGCAAAGCTATATTTTTGGTCAATAGTAAATATGTAATCCAGTTTAGCAGTTATTTTTTCTTTCTCGGAATTCGACATTTCTTTAGTTGGATTACAACTAATTATAACTAATATTAAAAAAAATAATGATTTTTTCATCTATTTCGATTTTTTTGGTAACATGGTCTATAAATTGTATATTAGTAAAAAAACTTCCCAAACACGAACCAGTCTAGCTCGAGACATTCGCACAGCAGCTCAAAGTTTTTAAGAAAGTTTTTTTTTAAACACTTCGATTACCTAAGGTAAATTAGATTTATAATTAGATTCAATACTTTCGCTAAGTTTAAGAAGTTGTTTGTAAAAACTGTCATGTAGAGTATTGCTACTTGATATAAAAAGCATTTGCTCAACATGAGGAGATATTCTGGTAACATATAGCATATGGATTAATCTTAAAATATATTTTTTTTGTGTATTATCGACTTCTGCAGAATCAATTATTTCTAAAAAGATTTTAAGACTGCCAAGGAGAAAGATAAAGTCTTTAAAAAAAGAATTTTTCTTAAAGTCTGCACTTGTTTTTCTAGCTGAAAATGTTTCAACGAATACTGACAAAGCTTTTTGTCCTTGATACATGAATCCATTGTTAACTGATCTAGAAGCAAAAATTATGTTTCTAAAATCATCTTTCTGATCTTTGTATAATTCGTGCAATAATTCAAAATTATTTTGGTTAGTTTGAATCTTATTCGCCTTATTCTGCTCTAAAAAGCTAACATAAATTAGGATTGATCCTATGATGTTGATGATAGGTGAGGTTATACCTCCGATTGTATCACCAATTTCGCCGGTGTTAGATAAATCCCAACTTTGGAAAACATTTTCTCGTGTGAGCAAATATATTGACGCAAATAAAATAAGAATAAGCCCGATTGTAAGAAATGCAATATTTTTTAATTTCATTGTTGATTGTTGTTTCGAGTTTTTAGAATTTTTCTTCAACGTTACGGTGCCCGTAGAGGTTTGCGACTTACAAAGTTGAGTATTTTCGGCTAGATGAAATACGATATAAAACGGTAATTCCATAAAATCCACAAATCGCTACAGACTTATGTTATATGCCGTCTTTATTTTTTCCGTGTTTCCATTATTCCGGCAGGTTTGTAATGTTCACAATAAACATCTAAACCAAATCTTATTACCAAGGCTGCTGCAGTTACAATTAAGGCATGAAAACCTATACTTATAGAAGATAAAGCCGCAGCAACTGCACCAATAATATATTTTGAATTTACTACTGAACCTACAACTTTATCATTCCACATTTTATATACAGCACTATTTTGGTCGCAAATTGAATTATAAATAGTTCTTTTAAAAGATTTAAAAACCGTTTTTCCTGTTTCCTCGTCTTTTATGGCATCTTGTGGAGACGTTAAAAGTATTCTTTCTGCTGAAGGAAGTTGATTTTTCGCAAAGCTATCAACTTCAAATAATAAAGATTTTGTTGTTTCAGGGACATTATTTCCTAAAAGTTTAAATAATTCATCTTCAGTTTTTGTGCCAACTAGCAAACTTACTTCATTCTCTAAAGTTTCAAGCGTATAATCTGACTTAATATTATATTTATCTTTCAAACTATATAATGCAACTTCTTCATCAAAACGTTGAATTATATTTTTGTTAAAAAGTCGTCTTGTCCTTTCAGTTTTAATAACATGGTTGTTATTTAATACTTCTTTTATTAATGGTTTTGCTTTTTCTACGTTTGAAAACCTCAGATAACATATTGCAAGTAATGCACTAGCTTCTAAATGGATTCTTGTATTTTTACTAACTGATCTCCTTACACTGATAAATCCACTTTCAGCAAGAGCATATTGGTCAGTATCTAAAGCTAATTCGAAAAACCAATTTCTGTATTGCGCTAACAAAGTTGAATGATTATTTAAATTTAATGTAGATTGAATATCATTTAAAACAATTTTTGCGGTTTTCAAATCCTTACTAAAAATAGCTTTTTCGAATTGTGGTTTCAAAATTGACAATCTTCTTTTTTGTATATCGGTTAATTTTATTGACATAAATTATTATTTATTAGTTGTTGTCACAGCTAAAATGAGATACAACTTGTTCATTGATATAGCAAAACCTTCGCAAACACCACCCAATCAAGCGGAATTAAAAAAGTTTCATCTCACCATATTCATTTCTCAAATATATTAAAATAATCTTACAAATTGTGTTTTAAAAAAACGACCTTGTAAATATTATCCGTCTCAAATAGCCCCGATAGCAGCGGAAATCCTTTGCGATGGCGGCAGCCAAAAGCAAAGATTACAGCGTATAGCGGGAGTACACGCCTGCTGAAAACGGTTGATCTGCTTCAAAAAAAAAGCCGCCCCAATTGGGACAGCTTTTAGGAGGTAAGTTTCCGAAGCAAGTTCGGAATAAGCGATTCACGCCATTTTAGATTATAAAATGGGTTGGCTACTTATTTAATTAGCTCGAAACTTCTTTTTACAAATGCAGTTAAGGCTTCGCCTTTTAGCAAGTTTTGAGATAGTTTGGCTAAGTCTAGCGCTTGTTTTACTAGGCTTTCTTGAGCGTCTTTGTCTTTGTTGTTTAGGATGCTGCTGGCCAATTCAGAGTTAGTGTTTACTACTAAATTGTACATTTCTGGCATGTTGCCCATCCCGAACATTCCACCGCCACCGCTTTGACTCATTTCTTTCATACGGCGCATGAATTCTGGCTGTGTGATGATAAATGGTGCCGAGTTGCTGTCTAGCGCTTCTAGTTGTACGCTATACGTTTGTTTTGGTACAATGGTTTCTAGAACGGTTTTTAGGCTGGTTTGTTCTTCATCTGAAAGTTTTGAAATAGTAGTTTCGTCTTTCTTGATCAAATTGTCAATATGATCCGAGTCTACACGTACAAAAGTCAGGTTACTGTTGTCGCCTTCAATTTTCTGGATTAAGTGCGAGATAATTGGAGAGTCTAGCAATAATACTTCGTATCCTTTGTCTTTGGCTGTAGCAATGTATGAGTGCTGAGCATCCTTGTTTCCTGCGTACAAAATAACCAGTTTACCATCCTTATCAGTTTGTGTGGCAGCTAGTTTTTCTTTTAATTCTTCGAGCGTGTGGAATTTGCCATCTACGGTTGGGTAAAGTACAAAGGCGCCTGCTTTTTCATAAAACTTGTCTTCGGATAACATTCCGTATTCCAAGACAATTTTAATGTCGTTCCATTTTTGTTCAAAATCTTCACGGTTTTCTGTGAACAATGATTTTAATTTATCGGCAACTTTACGCGTGATGTAATTAGAGATTTTTTTAACGGCAGCGTCAGCTTGCAATCCTGAACGCGATACGTTCAACGGAATGTCTGGCGAGTCTACCACACCTTTTAACATCATTAAAAATTCAGGTACAATTCCTTCTACGTTATCGGTAACATAAACTTGGTTTTGGTACAACTGAATTTTGTCTTTCTGGATTTGCAAATCAGATCCTAGTTTTGGGAAATACAAAATACCAGTTAAGTTGAACGGGTAATCTACATTTAAATGAATGTGGAATAACGGCTCGTCAAACTGCATTGGGTACAACTCGTGGTAGAAGGTTTTGTAATCCTCAGCAGCCAATTCTGTTGGTTGTTTGGTCCAAGCTGGATTTGGGTTGTTGATGATGTTGTCTACGGTAATGGTTTCGGCAACGGCATCTTCTGGAGCATCTTCTGGCTTAGGAAGTGTTTGTGTTTTAGTTCCAAATTTAATTGGAATAGGCATGAATTTGTTGTACTTATTCAACAATTCTTTGATTTTGGCGTCTTCTAAAAATTCTAAAGAATCTTCAGCAACGTGCAAAATAATTTCAGTACCACGTGTGGTTTTATCAGCTGGTTCTAAAGTGAATTCTGGGCTACCATCACAAGTCCAGTGCGCAGCAGGCTCGTCTTTGAATGATTTGGTGATGATTTCTACTTTCTCAGCTACCATGAAAGCAGAGTAAAAACCAAGACCAAAATGTCCGATAATTCCAGAATCTTTAGCGGAGTCTTTGTACTTGTCCAAGAACTCTTCGGCTCCTGAAAAAGCGACTTGATTGATGTATTTTTCAACCTCATCAGCAGTCATTCCTAAACCTTGATCGATGATGTGGATTTTCTTTCCTTCTTTGTCAATTTTTACCTCGATCATTGGGTTGCCATATTCTACTTTGGCTTCGCCAATACTGATCAGATGCTTTAATTTTAAGGTGGCATCGGTACCGTTCGAAATCAATTCTCTCAAGAAAATTTCGTGGTCGCTGTATAAAAATTTCTTGATTAAGGGAAAGATGTTTTCTACTGAAACATTAATTTTACCTGTTGTCATATTTTTTAAATTTTAAAATTAAATTGGTTACCAATCAGGCTTTCAAATAGAATACCAATTGTAAAAAGGGTGACAAAATGGCGTAAGCGTTAATTATGATACAAAATGTTAAAATTGTGAAACATAATTTCAAAAATGCATAGTATCTTTGTGTAAGTATTAATTCATTAAATGTATCAAAATGAAAAAAATTATTTTAGTGTGCGCTATAGCCGTTTTGATGTTTGCTTGCAAGTCAACATCAGCTACGAGTACCAAAACAGATAGAAAATCGCAAGTTGCCATCAAAGGAGACTGGGTTATTAGCTCAGTAACATATCCAGGATCTCAATATGTAAAAGTAAATAGCTTTCAGTTGGCTGACTCGGAATGTTTTGTAGGTAGTACTTGGAAATTTGTATCAAACAATAACAAAGGAACTATGGCTTTGACCAAAGCAAATTGTGTTGCATTTAGTTCTCCAATTACTTGGTTTGTAAACAATGAAGGTCAGTTTGTTTTAAAAGTTTTAGACGCTGGCGAAAAAGCAAGAAAAGTGAGAGATGGTTATATTTTAGGTCTTGCTAATCAAACGGAAACTTCGTTTCAACTAGTAGATAAAATAGATGTAGCGGGAAAAATGACTGATGTAATATATCAGTTTCAAAAAACTAACTAAAAAATAAGATAACATGAAAAAGATTTCAGTAGTTGCTATAGCAACAATAATGGTTATAGGTTCAATTTTTACAAGCTGTGAGGCTGTAAAAAACACAAACAAAACTCAAAGAGGAGCAGGAATAGGTGCTGTTGCAGGTGCTGTTCTAGGTGGAGTTCTAGGTAACAATTTAGGAAAAGGTGGTAATGGTGCTATGGGTGCTGTACTAGGAGGAGTTATTGGTGGTGTTGCAGGTGGTGCTATCGGTAACAAAATGGACAAGCAAGCACGAGAAATTGATGCTGTTCTTCCAGGTGCTGAGGTAGTACGTGTTGGAGAAGGGATTAAACTAGTATTGAATGAAAATGCAGTACGTTTTGATACGAACAAATCTACATTGACTGCTGCTGCAAAAGCAAACCTTGATAAATTAGTTCCTGTTTTTGGAGAATATCCAGACACTAACATTACTATCTACGGATACACAGATAGTACAGGTCCAGCAGATTATAACTTGAAACTTTCAGGGGATAGAGCTGCGGCGGTACGTAATTACTTGTCAAGCAAAGGAGTTTCTTCTGCTAGATTTAAAGTAACAGGTATGGGTATTGCTGATCCTATTGCTTCTAATGAAACTAATGAAGGTAGAAGCCAAAACCGTCGTGTAGAGTTTGCTATTACGGCTAACGAAAAAATGATCAAAGATGCTGAAGCTGAAGTGAAAAAATAAGCTTAAAGTACTTTAAAAACAAGAGCTGTTTCTTTTTAGAAGCAGCTTTTTTTGTGCTTAAAATTGATTTAAAGATTGTAAATTTGCACTTTAATTTTTGATGATGCTAGAAATAAAAAATATACACTTTTCTTATAGTGATAAGCCTGTAATTACAGATATTAATTTTACTATTGAGAAAGGGCAAAACATTGCTATTATTGGGGAAAGCGGTTGCGGAAAAAGTACCCTGCTCAAACTTATTTATGGTTTACTAGATCTCAATAGTGGATCAATTAGTTACAACGAAAAACCAATACTGGGTCCCAAATACAACTTGATTCCTGGCGTTGCTTATGCTAAATACCTGGCTCAAGATTTTGATTTAATGCCCTATACTACCGTAGAGGAAAATGTGGGGAAATTTTTGTCGAGCGCTTTTTTACCTCTAAAAAAACTCCGAATTCAAGAGCTACTCGAAATGGTGGAGATGACGGAGTTTGCCAAAGTGAAAGCCAAAGATTTAAGTGGTGGGCAACAACAAAGGGTAGCCTTGGCCAAAGCTTTGGCCCTCGAGCCAGAAATTTTATTGCTAGACGAGCCCTTCAGCCATATTGATAATTTTAGAAAAAATGCTTTAAGACGCAACTTGTTTGCCTATTTAAAGAAAAAAGGAATTACCTGCATCATAGCCACACATGATAGTGTGGATTCCTTGTCATTTGCTGATGAAACTATTGTGTTGCAGCAAGGACAAGTAGTGATCAAAGGTGCTTCAAGAGCTTTGTATGAACTTCCGGCAAATAAATATGTAGCGTCTCTTTTTGGTGAAGTCAATGAGTTTATGCTGTCACAAATTATAGACATTGACCCCGCTGATGACGAATATTTATTGTTGTATCCGCACCAATTAAAAGTAGTAGACAATGCAAAAATGACAGCGGTTGTCAAGCAATGCTATTTTAGAGGCAGTCATTTTTTAGTTAAAGCTGCTTTTGACAGAAGAGCTATTTTCTTTGAGCATGACACGGAGTTAGACTTTAATCAAGAAGTCAATTTGATGTTAGCGTAAAGTTGGATTTCTTTCCCTTCAGATATAAAAAAACAATCCCCGAAACCAGATTTGATTTCGGGGATTTTTGTGTTTAAAAACTTCGCTTGAATAAGCTGCGTTTAGTTTTTCAAATATTTCTCTAAAAACTGATCTTGTTCCCATAGCAGGTGCAAAATATTTTCTTTGGCTGCATAACCATGACTTTCTTTTGGTAAAATAACCATTCTTGCTGGAGCTCCAAGCCCTTTTAGTGCTTGAAAGTAGCGTTCGGTTTGCAAGGTGAAAGTTCCTGGATTGTTATCCGCTTCACCGTGTACAAGTAACATTGGTGTTTTCATTTTTCCAGCATTCATAAACGGAGACATTGCAGTATACACTTCTGGACTTTCCCAGTAATTGCGTTGCTCACTTTGAAAACCAAAAGGAGTCAATGTTCTATTATAAGCGCCACTGCGGGCAATTCCGCAAGCAAATAAATTAGAATGTGTTAGTAAATTAGCTGTCATAAAAGCTCCGTACGAGTGTCCGCCCACAGCTACTTTTTTACGGTTAATGTATCCTAAAGCATCAACTGCATTAATAGCAGCCTCGGCATTATCAACAAGTTGTGTAATAAAATTGTCATTTGGTTCTGTAGTTCCTTCACCAATGATTGGGAAAGCAGCATCATCCAGCACCACATAACCTTTGGTTACCCAGTACACAAACGAACCGTAATTTGGAAAAGTGAATTCATTTGGGTTTTGCGTGCTTTGACCTGCTGAATTTTTGTCCTTGTATTCTGCTGGGTAAGCCCAAATCAACAAGGGCATTTTTTCTTTTTTAGCCTTGTCATATCCTAAAGGTAAATACAAGGTTCCAGATAATTGAACACCATCTTTACGAGTGTATTTGATAACTTCTTTACTCACGTTTTTAATACTTTCAAAAGGATTTTGAAAAGTGGTGATAGGTGTTAATTTGTTTTTTTGTTTGATGTTTCTCAAGTAGTAGTTTGGATATTCGTTTTTAGACTGAATTTGGACCAAAACCGTACCTTCTTTTAAGTTTTCAATTTCAAGAATATCTTCTTTTTTGTCCGTGTACGATGAGGTGTATAGTCTCTTAGTTTGCAATGTTTTTAAATCCATTTCACTAATAAAAGGGAATTGTCCGTTCTTAGTAAAACCAGCACCTATTAAAAAAGTTTTGTTGTTTTCTATAGCCAGTACATATCTGTTGAATTCGTTTTTGCGCGTTTCAAAATTTCCAGGATCTGCATACACATCTTGAGAATTTCGGTCAAAAATTACTTTAGGTGCTTGTTCAGGAGCTGCAGGATTGATGAGGTAGGTTTTTGTGTTTCTCGTATCATACCATTCATCCATAAGTACCGCTACATTTTCAGTACCCCACATGATGCCGCTAAAACGTTGCGGTGTTTTTACAAGCGTATTTGCAGGAGTGGTAAAAGGTGCGTTCCATAGCAGGACTTCATCTCTAAAATCAACTTTATTCGCTGGGTCACCACCATCAAGTGCTTCTACATAAACTAGTGTAGCTGGTTTATCTGCTCTCCAGCTCATGTTGCGTTTGCCTTTGCGAACTGCCATAAAACCTTTCGGGATAATTTCGGTCAACGGAACTTCGTTTACTGTTTTTACTTCATTTCCGTCTTTATCAAACACTACTGATTTTGATGGAAAACGGCTCAACGGAACTATATAAGAAAACGGTTTTTGAATAGTTGTTAGCATCAAGTAATTTCCATCAGGGGAGAAACTTTCACCCGCGTACATAGCTGCTTTTTTAAATAGAGTAGCTGTACCATCTAAATTAATTTTGTATAATTCGGATGTCATAATGTTCTCAAAATTGATCTCATCATTGGCGTTTTTTAACATGTCAGGATACGTTCTGTTTTGAGATTTAGATCCATCGGCATTAGAAATAATTGGTCCAGTAGGCAAATCTTTTTTAGAATCTAGCAAAGCTGCTCTATTTTTAGGAAGCATTTTTACAAGAAGTGTATTGTTATCTTTCATCCATACAAACGGACTTCCAATATTGGCGTTTAAGTTTGCCTCTGTGATTTTTTTGGCTGTAGCCAATGCCACATCGATAGTCCATAACTCAACACCAGTTGCGGCAGTATGCGTAAATGCAATTTTTGAATCATTAGGTGACCAAGAAATATTACTGATACGTGGGTTTTGAGGAAGCCCAGCAACTTGCACTTCATTTTGATCCTTTACTTTTCTAATTTTTAAGTTGTTCACATAGGTAACCGTACTTGAAATATTTGTAGTAGGATTGATACGTAAACCTCCTAGTCTAAGTTCGTCTTGATTCAAATCGTCAAGCGACTTGTAGGTATTGCGATAAGATAATAAAAGGTATTCTTTTTTAGTATCCATTGACACGGATGGAGCTCTTTCATAATCAGCAAGAGTCAAGATAGAGGGAGATGGTTTTTGGTAGGTTACGTTTTCCTGTGCAAAAGTCTGTAAACTCATGCCAAGGAAAAGGAGTAAGGACATTTTTAATTTCATAATTTTAATGATTTTAAATTAGCTTGAATAGTATCTATTTTTAGTCTGCTTAACTGCAATGTTGTTACATTTGTTGTGTAAAACTTTACAAGAAACTTCTTTTTTAATAGATACTGTCAATTTAAATTTCATTTATGATAATTGAGTTGACGGTTTGCAAGGCCTCAAAAAGCTTAAAACTTGTAATTTGCTAAAAAAGTGGTATTTTAGCACCCTGAATTTTAGAGTTAGTTCTAAATTTGCAATCTGATTTTAATAAAACAATAATTATATGTATCATTCAAGAATAGCAGGATTGGGTTATTATGTACCCGAAAACGTGGTTACAAATGACGATTTATCTAAGATTATCGATACCAATGATGAATGGATTCAAGAGCGTACCGGTATAGAAGAGAGACGCCACATCATAAAAGGAGAAGATACGACTACATCTATGGGTGTAAAAGCTGCTGAAATAGCTATTGAACGTGCTGGTGTTGCCAAGGAAGATATTGATTTTGTAGTTTTTGCAACGTTGAGTCCTGATTTTTATTTCCCTGGTCCAGGAGTTCTAGTACAGCGTGATTTAGGATTAAAAACAGTTGGTGCTCTTGATGTTCGTAATCAATGCTCTGGTTTTATTTATGGTTTGTCTGTTGCAGATCAATATATTAAAACGGGAATGTATAAAAACATTTTAGTAATTGGTTCAGAAGTACATTCTACTGGATTAGACATGACTACTCGTGGTCGTGGCGTTTCAGTAATTTTTGGAGATGGAGCAGGCGCCGCTGTATTAAGTAGAGAGGAAGATTTGACTAAAGGTATTTTGTCTACACATTTACACTCCGAAGGGCAACACGCAGAGGAGTTAATTGTAAAAGCACCCGGAATGGGAGGTCGCTGGGTAACAGATATTTTAGCAGATAATGATCCAGACGACGAAAGTTATTTCCCTTACATGAACGGACAGTTTGTGTTTAAAAATGCTGTAGTTCGTTTTAGCGAAGTGATTAATGAAGGATTGCAAGCGAATAACTTGCAAGTTTCTGATATTGATATGTTGATTCCTCATCAAGCAAATTTGAGAATCTCTCAATTCATTCAAAAGAAATTTGATCTTACGGATGACCAAGTGTACAACAACATTCAAAAATATGGTAACACAACCGCAGCTTCTATTCCAATTGCTTTAACTGAAGCATGGGAAAAAGGTAAAATAAAATCAGGAGATACCGTGGTTTTAGCGGCTTTTGGTAGTGGTTTTACTTGGGGAAGTGCTATTATAAAATGGTAAATAAACCCTATATTTATAAGGTGAATACATAATAAAGTAAAAAGTCTGTACAAATTTGTACAGACTTTTTTTTTGGAAAATAAAAGCTATTTTTATACACTAGTTATTTCAAATACTAAACCTTTTTAATTATGGCAAACCGCAGAAATTTTTTAAAAACAACAGCTCTTGCCTCAGCAGCTTTTGCGTTGCAAGCATTCAAAGGCAATGCGAAAACAGAAAATAGTATTGAACCCAAGAAAATCAACAAACCAATTGTACTTTCGACTTGGAATTTCGGTATGCAAGCGAATGTGGCTGCTTGGGAGGTTTTAAAAAATAATGGGAAAGCGCTGGATGCTGTTGAGGCTGGCGTAAAAATTCCCGAAGCTGATCCAAAAGAGCGAAGCGTAGGTTATGGCGGTAGACCAGATCGCGATGGCCGAGTAACTCTGGATGCTTGTATCATGGATGAAAATGCTAATATTGGATCTGTGGCGTGTTTAGAGTTTATTAAGCATCCTATTTCTGTGGCACGTGCAGTAATGGAAAAAACACCTCACGTAATGCTGGTAGGAGATGGTGCCCTTCAATTTGCTGTTTCGCAAGGGTTTGTCAAGGAAAATTTACTAGTAGCTGACTCAGAACGGGAGTGGAAAGAATGGCTAAAAACCAGTGATTACAAACCTATTGCTAATATTGAAAATCACGATACCATTGGCATGATTGCGCTTGACGCAAATGGAGATTTATCTGGGGCTTGCACTACAAGTGGCATGGCGTTTAAAATGCATGGCCGTTTAGGAGATTCGCCTATCATAGGCGCAGGTCTATACGTAGATAACGAAATTGGCGCTGCCACTGCTACAGGTCATGGGGAAGAAGTAATACGTATTACAGGTTGTCACTTGGTGGTAGAACTAATGCGACAAGGGAAGTCTCCACAAAAAGCATGTGAAGAGGCAGTCATGCGTATTGTCAATTTGACCCAAAAAAGAAATAAAAATCTAAAAGATATTCAAGTTGGTTTTATAGCCTTGAACAAAAAAGGGGAGTACGGATCATATTGTATTCAAGGTGGTTTTAATTATGCGGTACATGATGCAACAGGAAATCGCTTGATTGATGCGTCCTATTTTTTAAAATAATAACACTTACTGAAAATAAAAAATTCGGAGTGGCATGCTCCGAATTTTTTGGGTAACAAACTATTAAAACTAATTTTTTAGAATTGGAAAAGCATTTTCGAATTCAAAAAAAAACTAGACAATTGAGTTGATAAAATATGCAACTGACTCATCATGTTTTTTATATACTATCAAAAATTAAAATTTTGTAACACTATTTTTTTCTAGAACAAACCTCCGCCTTGTTTGGTATTGTCTTCTCTTTGTTTGCGCTGCAGGTTTTTAGTTTTACCTCCGCCAAAAGCATAATTGAAACCTACAAATACGGATTGACTTTCCCATCTAAATTGACCTCTTTGTGGATACGGATTTTCACCGTCAAAACCTGCTTTCATGGTGTTGAAAATATCATTGAATCGGATGCTTAATGTAGCCTTGTCTTTCAAGAAAGAGTAGCGTCCACCAGCGTCAATTTTGTACATTTCTTTGTTGTTAAATTGAACACCATCAACTCCAGATCTATAAAAACCAAATAATAGAAAACGTAGACTTTTACTAGCTTTGAAATTGCTATTAAAACGAGCATTAAATGCTGCTGCAGCAACTTGTTTGGTAACCAAATCGAATGAATTTGTAGCAGTGTTTATTTGCGATACAAGTCCTTTCTGGTTGATGTTTGAGTAATCTATTGCAGGTTGAATATCCCACCAACTATTAATTTTATAATTCATAGAAACTTCAAATCCATAGGCAGTATTGTTGTCAAAGTTGTCAAAACTTAAAATTTGTTGGTCTTGATTTTGAGGATCAGGATAAATGATTCGGTTAATTTCGTTTTGAATGCTTCTTACAAACAATCCGGTGGTTAATGATCCCTTTGAAAGTGTCTTCGTGTAATTAAATTCTATTGAGTTTGTAAATTGCGGGTCTAATTCCGGATTTCCGATAGAGGTTAATCTAGGCGAACTAAATTCTCTCAGGGGTTTTGTTTGATCTATTCCAGGTCTGTCTACACGTCTACTAAAACTGATTTGGAGTTGGTTTTTCTCAGATGGGGAGTAGGTCATAGACGCTGATGGATACACTGTAAAATAATCATCTTTGTAAGCAACGGTGCCGTTTAGCACTGCTTTTACATGATAGCTTTCAAAACGTGCACCCAATTGGTAACCAATTTTTTTGAATTTTTGTCCATAGGTTGCATAAGCCGAATAAATGTCTAAATCATACGTGTATTTTGAATTTGTCAAAGCAGCGTTGTTAGTAGCATAATCGTTATCGGTGCGTAAATTTCTACTTTCTGCACCAAGCTCTAAATTTGTTTTTTCGTCAAGCGGATTTGTGTAATCAAGATTTACAATCGTGCTTTTTCTTTTTTCGCCAAGGGAATCATCGTAAGCGCTACTTGGGATGCTTGGATTGGTATACGTGGTGCGAAAACGTGCTATTTGATCTTCAGAGAAAATGCTGTGATTCACCTCTAAATCAAGTGTTTCTCCTTCTTTACTTGTTAGGTGTTTTAGCGCAACATTATAAGTTCCATCGGTATTGTCAGTGAGGTAGTTCGATTTTAATCCAATATTTTGAGAAGCGTTAGGATTAACGACACTAATATCAATTATACCATCACTCTTAAAAATATTTTGATTGGTATAAGCAGACAATGTGTTTTTATCGTTGATGTAATAATCCATTCCAAATTTCACAAGATGTGACTTGTTATCATTCTTTATTTCAAAAATTTGATTGGAATTATCATCTAATCGTGATATCATGCCTTCATTAAATCGGATGCCAAAATTATTTCCATAAGTCGAGAAAAAATTCACTTTTCCTGTTCTGTAGTTCATGTTCAGGGTGTTGGAAATCTTTGGAGTTTGGGCAAATGTTAATCCAGAATTGATGCTGGCATTCAGGCCGTCATTTGCATTTTTATGTAAAACAATGTTGATAATCCCAGACATTCCCTCAGGATTGTATTTTGCGCTTGGGTTTGTAATCAGTTCAATTTTTTTGATAGAGGCTGATGGGATTTGTTTTAATAATTGCGAAGCCTCAATGTTACTGGGTCTGCCGTCAACTAAAACACGTACATTTTCATTACCTCTCAAGGAAATTTTGCCATCTTGATCTACATTTACAGAGGGGATGTTACTCATAATCTCTGATGCGGTGGCTCCTGCGGTAGTCAAGTCTTTACCCACATTAATCACTTTTCGATCTATTTTTTGTTCAATGGTTGAGCGTTCCGCTATAATTTCTACTCCTTTAAGTTGTATAGCGTCTTCTTCTAGAATTATGGTATTGAGATTGGCCGATTTTTGATCTGTAGAAAGTACAACTGGTTTAGAAACAGTTTTATATCCCATAAATTGAATTTCAACGGTATACTTTTTTAGAGGTAAATTTTTAATGCTAAAAAGTCCTTTCTCTGAAGTAATTTCTCCGGTTAGCACTTTGCCGTCTTCCTTAACAACTACATTTACATATCCAAGCGGTTCATTAGTTTGCTTGTCGATTATTTTTCCGGTGATTAGTCCAGAGTTTTCAAGTGGCGAGATTTTACTTGAAGTTTGTGCTTGTACAGTAAACAGCGTTACCATAAAGCAGATAATTGATAGTTTCAATTTCATGATTAATTTGATTTGATTGATTTGATTGATGAGGCAAATGTATTCTTTTAAATAATACTATGTTAAACATAATACTGTTTTATGTGTTATTTAACATTTAATTAATATTTGGAACACAGTAACCTTAATAATAGACTGTTTTGAAGTATAATTGTTACATTAATTTCTAAGTAATTTTGATTTGTTTTGTATTTTTTACTTTATCAGTCTGATTGTGAGTTGTAAATTATGTTGGTATCCAATTTTCAATTTCCTTGATTATGACTATATTTGCTGTCTCAAAAAAAATATAAAATGACTTTACCACAAGTTCTTACACCCGCAATAGAAAACGCAATAAAAACCTTGTTTGACGTGACCATTGAAAAGGTGGAGTTTCAAACCACTCGTAAAGAGTTTGAGGGAGATATTACCATGGTTATTTTTCCGTTGTTGAAACTAGTAAAGAGTAATCCTGTAGAATTAGGAAATAAAATTGGAAATTATTTAGTCGAAAACCTAGCTGAAGTAAGTCGTTTCAATGTAGTTTCGGGTTTCTTGAATATTGTAATTGCCGATCAATATTACTTAAATCTATTTGCAGGAATAAAAGATAATGCTACCTATGGTTTTGTGACGCCTTCGGCAAATGATAAAGCCGTTATGGTCGAATATTCCTCTCCAAATACCAATAAACCTTTGCATTTAGGACACGTTCGTAATAATTTGCTAGGATATTCAGTAGCTGAAATCATCAAAGCTTCGGGTAAAAAAGTATATAAAACTCAAATCATTAATGATAGAGGAATTCATATTTGTAAGTCCATGTTGGCTTGGCAAAAATTTGGTGAAAATCAAACTCCTGAAACATCAGGCTTAAAAGGAGATAAGTTAGTTGGTAACTTTTATGTGGCATTTGATAAGGCCTACAAAGAAGAAATTAATCAACTAATGCAAGCAGGTAAAACAGAAGAAGAGGCTAAAAAACAAGCTCCTATTATTCTTGAAGCCCAAGAAATGCTCCAAAAATGGGAAGCTGGTGATGCTGAAGTGAAAGCTTTGTGGGCTAAAATGAACCAATGGGTTTACGATGGTTTTGCCATTACATACAAGAATTTAGGAGTCGATTTTGATCGTTATTACTATGAGAGTGATACCTATTTACTAGGGAAAGATGTTGTCCAAATTGGTTTAGAAAAAGGAATTTTCGAAAAAGATCCAGACGGTTCTGTTTGGATTGACTTAACTGACGAAGGTCTTGATCGTAAAATTGTGTTGCGTTCAGATGGTACGGCTGTGTATATGACTCAGGATATTGGTACGGCAATTCAACGTGTGAAAGACATGCAAGATGTTGGCGGAATGGTTTACACTGTAGGAAATGAGCAAGACTACCATTTTAAAGTATTGTTTTTGATTCTGAAAAAATTAGGTTTTGATTGGGCAAAAAACTTATACCACTTGTCATACGGAATGGTAGATTTACCATCAGGAAAGATGAAATCTCGTGAGGGAACTGTTGTAGATGCCGATGATTTAATGCAGGAAATGACCGCTACGGCTCAAAAAATTGCAGAAGATTTAGGGAAATTGGATTCGTATTCACCTGAAGAAAAAGCTAATTTGTACAGCACCATCGGTTTGGGAGCATTGAAATACTATATTTTGAAAGTAGATCCTAAGAAACGAATCCTTTTTAATCCAGAAGAGTCTGTTGATTTTGCTGGAAATACGGGACCGTTTATTCAATATACCTATGCACGTATTCAATCTATAATTCGTAAAGCAAATTTTGATTATTCAACTAATGCGCAAATAGATATTTTACATGAAAAAGAGAAAGAATTGGTCAAACAATTGGAGCTTTTTCCTGAAGTAATTCAAAATGCAGCCCAGCATCACAGTCCGGCGCTTTTGGCAAATTTCACTTATGATTTAGTTCGCGAGTACAATTCGTTTTACCAAGCCGTTCCTATTTTAGGGGAAGAGGATTTAGAAAAGAAAAAATTCAGAGTACAACTGTCTAAAAAAGTAGCCGAGGTTATTGCTTCATCATTTAAGTTACTGGGAATTAATGTTCCTGATAGAATGTAAATAGTAGAAAACGGCTTCAAAATGAAGTCGTTTTTTTGTTGGAATATACAACAAAAAGAGGTGCCAATAATCTAATTATCTAATTGCCTAATTTCCTAATTAGTTTATCTTTGCATTTCAAAATAAATCAATACTATGTTCGATAATTTAAGCGAAAAACTAGATAAAGCCTTCCATATACTAAAAGGTCACGGAAAAATAACTGAAGTAAACGTAGCAGATACTTTAAAAGAAGTTCGACGTGCTTTACTTGACGCCGATGTTAACTTTAAAATTGCCAAAGATTTTACTACAAAAGTTAAAGAAAAAGCAATTGGTCAGGATGTACTAACAACGCTTCAACCAGGGCAATTATTAGTTAAGTTAGTCAAAGATGAATTGACTGAATTAATGGGTGGCGATGTTGCCGGAATTAATTTATCGGGTAATCCATCTGTTATTTTGATGTCTGGATTGCAAGGTTCTGGAAAAACTACTTTCTCTGGAAAATTAGCCAATTATCTATTAACTAAGAAAAACAAAAAACCATTATTAGTTGCCTGTGATATTTACCGTCCTGCAGCGATCCAGCAATTATATGTAGTTGGAGATTCTATTGGTGTTGAGGTATATTCAGAACCAGAAAATAAAAATCCAGTTGAAATTGCTCAAAACGCAATCAAACATGCTAAAGCAAATGGGTTTAATGTTGTCATTGTCGATACCGCTGGTCGTTTGGCTGTGGATGAAGAAATGATGAACGAGATTGAACGCGTGCACAAAGCAATTCAACCACAAGAAACCTTGTTTGTTGTTGATGCGATGACGGGTCAAGATGCCGTAAATACAGCAAAAGCATTCAACGACAGATTGAATTTTGATGGTGTTATCTTAACAAAATTAGATGGTGATACCCGTGGTGGAGCTGCTTTATCTATTAAAACAGTTGTAAATAAGCCTATTAAGTTTGTAGGTACTGGAGAGAAAATGGAAGCTATTGATGTTTTCTATCCTGTACGTATGGCGGAGCGTATTTTAGGAATGGGTGACGTTGTTTCCCTTGTGGAGAGAGCTCAGGAGCAATTTGATGAAGAAGAAGCAAGAAAAATCCAAAAGAAAATTGCTAAAAATGAATTTGGTTTTGATGATTTTCTTTCTCAAATTCAGCAAGTAAAGAAAATGGGTAACATGAAAGACTTGGTAGGAATGATACCGGGTGCTTCAAAAGCGATGAAAGATGTTGAAATTGAAGACGACGCTTTCAAACACATTGAAGCTATTATTTACTCAATGACCCCAATGGAAAGAAGTAAGCCAGCTGTGATTGACGTGAAAAGAAAGGCAAGAATTGCAAAAGGTTCTGGAACCAAAATTGAGCAAGTAAATCAGCTAATGAAGCAGTTTGACCAAATGAGCAAAATGATGAAAATGATGCAAGGTCCGGGTGGAAAAAACCTAATGAAAATGATGGGCGGAATGAAAGGCGGAATGCCTGGTGGAATGCCAGGAATGAAATAAAGAATTTAAAAAGAGAGTCTTAAAGTCGTTATGATTTTAAGACTTTTGTCTTTACTATATTAAACAAAACAACAATGCAACTACTAGACGGAAAAAAAACAGCAGAAGACATTAAAAGCGAAATTGCTGTTGAAGTACAAAAAATGAAAGCCAATGGTGAGAAAGTTCCTCATTTGGCAGCCCTAATCGTAGGGAATGATGGCGCAAGTTTAACTTATGTGGGTAGTAAAGTAAAAGCCTGTGAAAGAGTAGGATTTGAGTCTACTTTGATTAAAATGCCCAACACAACTACAGAAATTGAATTGCTTAAAAAGATCAAAGAATTAAACGAAGACGATCAAATTGACGGTTTTATTGTGCAATTGCCACTTCCCAAACAAATTGACGAGCAAAAAGTTTTAATGGCAGTTGACCCAAGCAAAGATGTAGATGGTTTTCATCCTGAGAACTTTGGGAAAATGGCACTTGATATGACTACTTTTATTCCTGCCACTCCATTTGGTATTCTAGAATTGCTAGATCGCTACGGAGTAGAAACAAAAGGAAAACACACGGTAGTTATTGGCCGCAGCCATATTGTGGGTAGACCAATGAGTATTTTGATGGGACGCAAAGGTTTTCCAGGGAACTCAACAGTGACACTTACGCATAGTTACACCAAAAATATAGAAGAAATTACCATTCAGGCTGATATTATAATCACAGCTTTGGGTGTTCCCAATTATTTAAAAGCAGAAATGGTGAAGGATGGAGCAGTTGTTATTGATGTGGGTATTACTCGCGTTCCTGACGAAAATCACGAAAAAGGATATGTGATCACCGGTGATGTCGATTTTGATCAAGTAAGCAAAAAAGCATCTTTTATTACCCCAGTTCCTGGTGGAGTGGGACCAATGACCATTGCTATGTTGTTAAAAAACACACTCTTGGCAAGGGAAATGAAGAGAAATAAATAAAAATTTTTATATAGAAAGCCTCAAATTTATTTTTGAGGCTTTTTTGTCTTAAGATGCTCCTAAAATATAACTAGCAAAAGCTTAGAATCTAAATTTAAAGAATACTTTTGCAACACTAAAAAAAAACGGTAATGGACGATTATTATTCGGAAATGTTAAACTGATATAGCGCTTGAACAATTTTCAAGATGCTATACATAAACCTATAGAATTTTGAAATGAGAGCTTTTTACAAAAACAATAACGGATTAAGTGCTACTACTAATTGGACTCCAAACTGCTGGATCAATATTGAATGCCCTACCGAAGCAGAAAAAAAATATTTACTCGAAGAATTACAAATTCCCGAAGCATTTTACAATGACATCGAAGATATTGACGAAAGACCAAGGATAGAAATTGAAAATAGTTGGACTTTAATTATCATGCGAATTCCTGTGAAAAGCAACGATGTAAAGTTGCCTTTTCATACGATTCCTGTTGGTGTTGTTTTTAAAGGTGAAGTTTGTATCACTATTAGTTTTCATAAGACAGAAATGCTTTCTGATTTTGTGACTTATACCCAACGTAAAAAAATCGACATTAAGGACAACTTTGATTTGGTACTCAAGCTTTTATTATCCTCTAGTGTTTGGTTTTTAAAATACTTGAAACAAGTCAATCAAAAGATAAAATTAGCCGAGGATAATTTAGAAAAATCAATCAAAAACGAAGAATTACAGGCTTTACTCCAAATAGAAAAATGTTTGGTGTTCTTTATGACTTCCTTGAAAGGCAATGATATTTTGCTGCATCGAATCAAAAATATCAAATCCCAAAAAGAGCATTTTGATTTGGAATTATTGGAAGATGTAGAGATAGAATTGCGCCAAGCCCAAGAAACTACCAATATATATAGTGACATCTTAACCGGTACAATGGATGCATACGCCTCTGTGATATCAAATAATATGAATACGATTATGAAGCAAATGACTTCAATTTCGATTATTTTGATGATTCCCACCTTGATTGCCAGTTTATACGGAATGAATGTTCCCAACGATTTAGAGAACAATCGCTATGGCATCTGGATTGTAATTGCAGTATCTATTATGCTTTCGTGCTTTGGAGTATTTTTGTTCAAAAAGAAAAGATGGTTTTAAGAAACATTATTTAAAAAAAAATATTTTTTCTTCTTCCTTTTCTTGGATTATACATTAAAAACAATAACTTTGTAAATCAAAGTACTTTTAATATGAGTCACAATATTCAAGAAGATCTAGTTCACATTCGTTCCATGATGGAACGTTCTTCAAGGTTTATTTCCCTTAGCGGATTGTCAGGTGTTTTTGCAGGAGTCTTTGCGCTACTTGGTGCGGGTTATGCTGCTTTTTTGTTTGAGTCAAATGAGATGTCTTATTTTGATGGATTGGAGAAAGTGTACAGTGTTGATTTGATTTATAAACTAATTGTAGTGGGGATTGTAATTTTAGTTCTTGCTCTTCTTTCTGGATTTCTATTCACTTTTAAAAAGAGTAAAAAAAATAATTTGCTAATCTGGACTTCTACCACAAAAGTGATGCTTTTGCAATTAGCAATTCCTTTAGCAGTCGGAGGCGTCTTTTGTCTAGCTTTAATATATCATGGTCTTTTCGCTTTTTTAGCACCAGCTACTTTACTTTTTTACGGATTAGCATTGGTAAATGCGGGTAAGTATACGTATTCAGATATTCAGTATTTAGGATATTTTCAATTATTTCTTGGGTGTGTATCTTTATTTTTTCTAGGATATGGATTGATTTTTTGGACCCTTGGTTTTGGAATTCTACACATAGTTTACGGAACGATTATGTTTAAAAAATACAGATAATCATGGGTATTATCGATAAATTAAATAAAGATTTCGAAAGTCGAATCCGATTAGGATTAATGTCTGTATTGATGGTAAACGATTGGATCGATTTTACAGAGATGAAGGCATTATTAAATACTACTGATGGGAATTTAGCAAGCCACTCTACTTCTTTAGAGAAATCAGGCTATATCGAAATCAAAAAAGAATTTGTAGGTAAAAAACCAAAAACCTCGTACCGAGTGACCAATATGGGCAGAGCTGCTTTTGTTTCGCATTTAAATAGTCTTGAAAAATTATTCAAATCTAAATAAACCTTTTTTTAGCTAATAACTTTGAAAAACAAAGTACTTTATAAATTTAAAACGTAAAATAATGAAAATTGAAACTAAAGTTAATGATTTTACCAAAAAAATTGGTGTGAAAGTGAGTATCGTTGTCACTTTGTTGAGTTTTATACTGCTCATAAGCTCACTAGTAGGAAGCGAATTTGATTTTGAAAATTTTGAAGCCTTTTGTTTTTGTAATATTATAATTGAATTACTTTATAGTGTGATTGTTATTTTTAAAGTATTAAAAGACAAAGCAAAACACCAACATCTTATTCCTTTTTTATTTGTTAATTGGTTTATCGGTTGCTTCTCCACTAATGTTTTTATCAATATTTTTGAAAACTTACCGATATGGGTTTATGTGGTTACTTTCTTGTTTTGCTTATCCAATTTTGCTATTTACAGCAACTTCAAACATAAGTATTTAAATACAGCGTTGTATTTTTCGAACGGATGTTCGTATTTACTTATTTTATATTATGCCATTTATCTCATTCCTTTTGCGCCAATTTCAATCATGGGAATTTTGGCTTTGGGGCTAGGTTTTTATGGACTTGTACCTATGATTGTACTTATATGTCACACCGTAATTTTGATTCATAAGTTCCAAGAAAATAGAAAAAACGGATTTGCTTTTGGAATCGGAAGTGGAATAGTTTGTATTGGTTTTGCAATTTTTGCAGTAGGATTAAATAGGGAAAGTCAGAAGATTTCAAAAAATACCGTTGCCACTTCTTTTGAGAAAATAAATACAGATTTACCTCAATACATTACCATATCACAGAATCTAAAACCTAATTTTTTTAATGAAATTCTCCTCAAAAAGGATATAGTTTACATTGCTTCTGATAATTTCTTTCATTTTAGAGGTTTTAATTCATTTGGAAATAACAAACAATTTAATGAGAGAAAAACACATGATCCGATTATAAATCTTGCCTATTTATTTACGTCAAGACTTTATCTAAGTGCAGATGACAGAATAAATATTCTAAAATCTAATTTTGATAAACGATTGGAAACCGAGGAACAATTGTGGGATGGGAAAGATTTGTTTACAAAAAATATCAAAGAAGACGTAAAAATTTATGCAAATGATCGTTTAGCATATACCGAAATTACTATGGATATTGCTTGTTCAGAAAAAACTTGGGGTGATAAAGAGGCTATATATTCGTTTCAACTTCCCGAAGGAGCAGTAGCAACTTCCTTGTCATTATGGGTAAATGGAATCGAGAGAAAGGGAGTTTTGACAACCAAAGAAAAAGCAAAAAAAGCTTATAATCAAATTGTAGGAGTAGAATATCGAGACCCTTCATTGATGCAATGGAGAGAAGGAAATAAAGTTGTAGTTCGTGTTTTTCCAATACGATATGATTTGCCAAGAACTTTTAAATGCGGTTTTACAACACCATTAAAAGTGGAAAATAATACTATGAAATATGTGAGTTTGGACATCAAAGGACCTAATACAAATGGTGCCAAAACCATTTCAAGAATTCAAATGGTGGGAAACGAAAAATTTGAAGCTAGTAAATATTTTGAATTAGAAAATGGTTTTTATATCAACGAATCAACAGGGATAGATGCATGGGAAGCCGAAGTACCAATAACCAACAAAGTATTTTCGACTGCTTTTATCTGGAAAAATAAAGCGTATAAAATCAACGAAATTCAAAAACAAAAGATAGCTTTCAAACCAAGTGAAATTATTTTGGATTTGAACAGCAGCTGGACAAAAAGTGAAATTGAAAAGATAGTAAATCTATCAAATGGCAACTATTTTGTTTGGAACAACAATCAAAAACAATTGGTAAACAGATCCAATTATGAAACAGTTTTTTTTCAATTCGAAGATTTGACTTATTCGTTATTGCCACTTTATAATTTAAAAGAAAATAGTTTGGTCATCACAAAATCTGGCACTATTTCTGCCAATTTTGAAGAATTAGAGACATCGGATTACCTAAAAAAATTAAAAGCAACTACTCACCTAAAAAATATAAAGGTGATTAATATTTCAGATAATTTGAATCCATTTTGGCAAACTGTAAAGGAGCAGAAAATGGTTTCTTATTTGAAAGCTGATTTGAATAATAGTTTAAAATTAATTCAACAAAATCAATTTTTGGAATTTAAGACATTAGAAAACACTATTAATGTGGAACCTGCAAATATTTCCATTCAGGAAACGGAATTAGATTCAAAAATTCAAAATAATGGATCTAATCATATTTATAGAATGTATGCATTTGGTAAAGTTTTACAAGAACAAGTAACTATGCAAAACGACTCTTTGAAGGAAAATAAATTTGTAGGTTTAGCTAAAGATGCCAATATAGTTACTCCAATTTCATCCCTTATTGTTCTAGAAACAGATGAAGATTACAAGAAAAATGGTATCGAAAAAAATGTAAATACGCTTGGAAATGCTTCAATTAATAATGATGGAGCTGTTCCAGAACCACACGAATGGCTATTGATTATCATTGGGCTAACGACACTTTTCTTTTATTACAGAAAACAAAAAAGGTTGAACTAATGTACAATTTGTTAACTGAATATAAAATTGGAATAGGGATTTTTGCAATTTGCTTTCTCTTTGCAATAAATTATAATGTACTCTTTTTGGGTTTGGACAATGATTTTTTCGGAATCGTTTTTTCTGCTTTTTTATTTTTTTTTGGAAGCAGAAAAACGAATTTCAAAATTAATTATTTGTTGATTGCATTGATTTTTGTTTTGGAGTTTGTAAGCTATAGGCTCCATACACAATCATTACATTTCTTATCCTTAATTCTATTTTTATGTTTGATTTTTTACAGCTTTACTGGAAAATTTTCCTTCGTTGCGTTTATTTGTATTTTGTTGTTTTCAACAATTTTCAATAAGTTTTTTGAGCATCTAACTTCTGAAATCAAACAAGGATTGTGTTATGCGGTTTTTTTAACTTTAAAAAATTTTATGACACTGGATAGGATTGAAGGAGTTAATTTTTATAGCAACAATACCAAAATTACAATTGATACCGCTTGTATGGGATTGTCAATGTTTAAGACGGGTTTGTTAACTGGAGCAATTTTATTAACGTTAGAAGAAAAAAAGCAAAAAAAATATTTTGGAATTATTCCGATTGTTACTTTTTGTTTTGTTGTGGTCGCATTGAATATTATTTCAAATTATTTTAGGATTGTGACATTGGTTATTTTAGGCTGTACTCAAGAAAACACCTTACATCATTTGGTTGGTTTACTGTGTTTTGGGTTATATCAAGTGATTCCAATGGTGTTTATTATCAACTATTTTAAACCTAAAATGACTGAAATTGAAGTAGCCAATTTCCAGTCGAAAAGTATTCCAATTATCTTGACTTTTGTAATACTATTTATAACTAGTCTGGAAATAAAAAGCCCCAAAAAAGATCATTTATTGACAAACCTGAATCCAGAATACAATATTAAAAATGGAATTTGGGTAAATGATGAGGTATTTAAAATAGCTACGTCAAATAAACTCATTTATATCAAAACGGCATCCCATAAGCCATTAATTTGCTGGACAGGGAATGGTTATACCATTACAGAATCCAAAGAAATTTTAGTAAAAAATGAAAAAATATGGTTCAATAAAATGGAAAAAAATGATATAAAATACAAATCCTTATGGTGGTATGAATGTGGAGGGAAAAAATACACCTCATTTCTAGAAGTGATGTTTATGAAGTTGATCTATAACCAGCCGATTCGATTGATAAATGTAACGAGTAGATTGTAATAATGTTCTTGGAGTAAAATAGAGGTTGTCTCAAATATATTTTTTGAGACAGCCTCTTTTCTTTTTAATAATCCCCGCGTTTCTTATACCTAGGATCATCTCTTTTTATAAACTCAGTTCTTTTTCTTGGTGTTTCTACTTTTGGTAAACTAGCTTCTTCAGTTTTGCTAGATGGTTCAATAAGCGCGTTGAGTTCTTTTATTTCGGCATCAGTCAAATCACGATATCGTCCCACTGGAACATCTAAAGAAATATTAATGATTCGTATGCGTTTTAAGGCGGTTACGTCATAGCCTAGATATTCAGTCATTCTACGGATTTGGCGGTTTAAACCTTGTGTTAGGATGATCTTAAATGTAAATTTACTGATTTGCTCTACTTTACATTTTCTAGTTACGGTATCTAAAATAGGTACACCATTTCCCATTCTTTCAATAAAACGATCAGTGATGGGTTTGTTTACGGTAACGGTATATTCTTTTTCGTGATTGTTGCGCGCACGTAATATTTTATTAACAATGTCGCCGTCATTTGTCATGAAAATCAAGCCTTCACTGGCTTTGTCTAAACGCCCAATTGGGAAGATACGCTTTGGATAATTAATATAATCTACAATATTGTTGTGTACATCAAGGTTTGTGGTACACTCTATACCTACTGGTTTGTAAAAGGCAAGATATACTGATTTTTCTGTTTTTTCACGAATTAATTTGCCGTCAATACGTACTTCGTCATGAGGTGCTACTTTGGTCCCTAATTCGGGTACAACACCATTGATTGTTACTCGTCCTTCTTCGATGATTTTATCAGCTTCGCGGCGGCTGCAAAAGCCTGTTTCGCCAATGAATTTATTGAGGCGTTTTAATTGATCTTCCATCTTGCAAAAGTAATCAATTTGCAAATTATAATAGCTATTGATTTTGAGATTGCTTGTAAAACGAACTTATCAACTTTACGACGGATTTGCGTGAAGGATAGCAGCGGAAATCCTTTTTTAGGGCTTTTTTTGCCCAAAAAAGATTGCAGCGAATAGCCTGGTCGCCGCGGCGGCACGCCCTAATTTTGAATGAACTGACTAATTTTTTCGTATAAATTGTGGTCGTGCATGCTGTGGCCGAGGCCAGTTGTGGTGATGAAAGTAGCGTTTTTCCAGGTTGCGGCGATTTTGTTGCCTTCATGAATGAGCACTACTTGGTCTTGCTCATCATGGGCAAGAAAGCCTTGGGTTAGTATGTTTTTTGCAAAATGTTGTCCTGCAAACTCATCTGTATTGAGTTGAAAAACATCACGATAATATTTTTTTAGGCCAGTAAAAATTCTTGAATTGAGGCTTAGCAGCGCGATATAATTGTCTAATATTATTTTGAAATCGCTTGGTGCGCCAAGGATAACCATTTTTTTTAAGTCGTCGCTTTGGTAAACGGACTGGTAGTACAAGCAGGTTTTGCCACCTAGGGAGTGTCCGATCAAAGTTTGTGGTTGAAAATGCTGTACCACTTGGTGTAAAAATTCTGCATAATGCGGAATATTGAATGTGGTGCCGCTGGAGAGTCCATGTGCGGGCCCGTCAAGTGCTACGATGGTACTGCCGGATTTAGTGAGGTAAGGCAAGAGTTTTTCCCAGCGCGAGGCGTTGCTTTCCCAACCGTGTACCAATAAAATCACATGACTGTTGCCAGGCCACGTATAGGTTTGTATTTTTTGATCTTGAAAAGAGAGTGTTTGCGTTTGGGCTTGTTGCAGTACTTTGGGTAATCGGTCAACTTGTAGCTTTCCATCGCGAGGTTTACTGAATAAGTTGTATGCGAGTTGTATTGCTTTTGTTGGGGCAAGGTAGCTGAGTAGGTTGATGTAGGTACCCACTGACTTGGTAAAAAGAGTATAGAATATCTGCTTGATCATAAAAAAAGTCCCGATGTTATCGGGACTTTAAAGGTATTATATTTTTGAGAACAATTGTTCCATTTTCTCTTTTTCTTCTTCTGCAAGAACGCTATCTACTAGTATTCTTCCAGAGTGCTCATCAGTAATGATTTTTTTTCTAGAAGCAATTTCAACTTGCGTTTGTGGTGGAATAGTAAAGAAAGAACCTGCTGATGCACCTCTTTCTATTGAAACTACTGCTAAACCATTACGAACGCTTCCTCTTATTCTTTTGTAAGCATTTAACAAACGCTCCTCGATTAAGTTTTGGAATTCGATAGATTTTTCAGATAAGAATGCTTCCTCTTTTGCCGTTTCAGCTAAGATTGCATCTAATTCTGATTTTTTATGTTTTAAATGATTCGATTTAGATTCTAATCTTTCTTTTGAGCCTGCAATTACTTCTTTCTTGTGCTCAATTGAAGCTTTCATTTCTTTGATTTGCTTTTCAGCCAATTGAATTTCAAGTTCTTGAAACTCTACTTCCTTTGTCAAAGAGTTAAATTCTCTATTGTTACGAACCGTTTCCTGTTGTTTTGTATATTTTTTGATAGACTCTTTGTGTTCATCAATAGCTATTTTTTTAGCTTTGATAAGGTCTTCAATAACTTCAAGTTCTCCTTTTAATTTTTCTGAACGTGTGCTTAAACCAGCCACTTCATCTTCAAGATCTTCTACCTCTAAAGGCAATTCACCTCTTACGTTTCTGATTTCGTCAATTCTAGAGTCAATAAGTTGTAAATCGTAAATTGCTCTTAACTTGTCCTCAACACTTAATTCTTTTGTATTCGCCATATTCTATAAGTACTTAACTGGATTTGAATTTTCTTCTGATAAAATAACTGCAAAATTAAGGATTTTTTTTCGAAGATACTCTACAATATAATTTTTTGTATAGCGTTCGCTTTCAAAATGTCCAATATCTGCTAAAAGGAGCTTATTTTCCGCTTCGTAAAACTGATGGTATTTCAAATCAGCTGTTAAATAGGCATCTGCTCCAGCTTGAATTGCATTTGAGATAGCAAAACTTCCAGCTCCGCCAAGAACGGCAACTTTTTTTATTTTATTACCTGTAAAGCTAGAATGTCTGATGCCACCACATTGCATTTTGTCTTTTACGAATTCTAAAAATTCTTTTTCTGGCAAGGGATTAGGAAGTTCACCAATCATACCTAAACCAATGTTTTGATGCTTATTGTTTAAATTATAGATTTCATGTGCAACTTCTTCATAAATGTGGCTGTTAAATAGAGCAGTAAGGATTTTGCGTTCCAAATGTTTCTCATAAGTCACTTCTATTTTGACTTCAGTGGTTTGAACAAGTTCATAGCGTTCTCCTACTACAGGATTGCTGTTTTGATTGCCTCTGAAAGTTCCTGTTCCTGTAGAGCTAAAACTACAGTTGTCATAATTACCAATGTTGCCAGCGCCAGCTGCAAATAAAGCATTTCGAACGATTTCGGCATTGTCAAGCGGGACGTAAGTCACTAGTTTTCGAATAAACTGTTCTTTAGGAATCAGGATTTTTGTATTGATTAGCCCTAGAGCATCACTAAATATTTTATTGACACCTTCTTGATGATTGTCTAGAGCAGTATGAACGGCATATATAGCGATATCATTTTTTATAGCTTTGATAACAGCACGCTCTACATAATTTTTTCCGGTTATCTTTTTTAATCCAGAAAATAAAATGGGATGAAAACACACTACAAGATTGCATTTTTTTGCAATAGCTTCATCGATAATAGTCTCGAGAGCATCATGACAAACCAATATTCCTCTGGCTTCGTTCTCTTGATCACCTACAAGTAATCCTACATTATCAAAATCCTCGGCATAGGCTGTGGGAGCCATTTCTTCGAGTACGTAAATTATTTCTTTGATTTTCATGTTTTTGATACAGATTGACACAGATTTTATTGGTACAAAAATTTAAGGATTATTTTATAATTGCGTAAATCAGTGCTAGATTTTTATTTCAAAGATAATTTATTCTACTTTCGTAAAATGAAATTACTCCGAAAAATACTGTTTCCGTTTGCCGTTTTGTATGGCTTGGTCACTAGTATTCGTAATTTTTTATATGATAATGGAATACTTAACGCTACTTTTTTTGATGTACCAGTTATTGTCGTTGGAAATTTAAGTGTTGGAGGTACTGGTAAATCACCTCAAATAGAATATTTAATCCGTTTACTTAATAATAATTATAAGGTAGCTACATTGAGTAGAGGATATAAAAGACAGTCCTCAGGATACATTTTGGCGCAAGCCGGAACCACTGCAAAAATTTTGGGTGATGAACCGTTTCAATTTTTTAGTAAATTCCCAACAATTCAAGTGGCTGTAGATGCCGATAGAAAAAACGGAATAGAGCAGTTAATGCAATCATATCAAAAGCCCGATGTTATTTTGTTAGATGATGCTTACCAACACCGAAAGGTAAAAGCGGGGTTTTATATTTTACTAACAGCCTACGGAGATTTGTATGCTGATGATTGTATGTTGCCCACAGGGAATTTAAGAGAACTAAAAGTTGGTGCGAAAAGAGCATCCATAGTAATTGTTACAAAATGTCCTGTAAACTTGAGTTTAGAGGAACAAAGTAGATTGCGAACTAGACTTAAAGTTAATGATCATCAAGAATTATTTTTCACTTATATTAATTATGATTCTTGTTTTTTGGGTCATAATTGTAAGATCAATAGAGATACGTTAAAAGGTGTAAAGAAAGTTTTGATTGCGGGTATTGCAAAGCCTGATTCATTTTTTGATGCCATTAAAGAAGAGGGTGATGTTTGCTTAGCATACCCTGACCATCATGATTTTACAGATAGTGAAGTTTTAGAAATAAAAAAAATAGCGCAAAACAATAAAATTATTACCACCGAAAAGGATTATGTGCGTTTGAAGGAACATTTCTCAGGGGAACAGCTGTTTTACTTGGGTATAACATGTTCATTTATATCAGGTGGTGAGAATTTTAATAAAACAATTTTAGATTATGTGGGAAGAAGTACAAGAAACAGTTAGTTTCATACAAGAGAGAGTTAATTTCACTCCAGAATACGGTGTTATTCTAGGTTCAGGTTTAGGAAGTTTTACTAATGATATGCAGGTTGATTTTACTTTACCGTATCATGAAATTCCTAATTTTCCTGTTTCAACAGTTCAAGGTCATAAAGGGGCTCTTGTTTTTGGGACTATTGGGAGTAAAAAAGTAGTCGCCATGCAAGGCCGTTTTCATTATTACGAAGGCTATTCTATGACTGAAGTTACTTTTCCGGTACGTGTAATGAAGTTCTTGGGTGTTGATAAGCTTATTGTATCTAATGCATCAGGAGGAGTGAACCCGAGTTATAAAGTAGGATCTATTGTGATGATTACGGATCATATTAATATGACTCCAGAGCATCCTTTGAGAGGGGAAAATGATGAACGTTTTGGCCCTCGTTTTGTTAATATGAGTGAGCCTTATTCCCGCAAAATGATTGCAAAAGCAACCGAAATAGCTAAAGAATTGAATATTGTAACACATGAAGGCATTTACCTTGGTTTGCAAGGACCTACATTTGAAACTCTAGCAGAATATAAAATGGTAAAAATTTTAGGTGCTGATTGTGTTGGGATGTCTACTGTTCCAGAGGTTATTGTGGCTAGACACATGGATTTAGAAACTTTTGGGATTTCTGTAATTACAGATATGGGTGATGCTGAAAGTATAGGAACGATTTCTCATGATGAAGTTCTAGAAGCAGCAAAAGAAGCCGAACCACAAGTTCGTAGTTTAATAAAAGAACTGATTTTGAATTATTAATTACTTCAAGTGATCAGCAATTATAGAATAAAAAACTTCGGGTATGAACGGTTTAGTAATAACATCGTTCATGCCAAAAGACAATAGCATTTCCCGGTTTTCATCAAGAGAGATAGCGGTAAGAGCTATAATGGGTGTAATATTGTCAAATTTTCTAATCGTTTCTGTTGCTATCGTACCATTAATTCCGGGTAAATGAACATCCATTAAAATCAAGTCAAATTTTGAAATTTTTAAAAGTTCAATAGCTTCTTCGCCATTGTCAATCACTTCGCAAATTACTTTTTTATTAAAAAGCATTTTTGTGGTGATCATTTGGTTGATTTTATTGTCCTCTACTAGTAATATTTTCTTATTGATAAGTTTGGATTCATAATTTTGCTTGCTTGTAGAAACGATATCTATGGGTTTTTTTCCTATTTCAAATTTTAATTGAAATGAGAATGTAGATCCTTTATTTACAGTACTTTTAAGGTGTATTTCACCTCCTAGAATGGTTATTAATTTTTTTACAATTGTTAGCCCAAGTCCAGTACCTCCATATTTTCTATTAACTTCAATAGAGCCTTGTGAAAAACTATCAAAAACACTTTCTAGTTTTTCTGCTGGTATGCCTATTCCAGTATCAATAATTTCAAAATCCAATGTAGCATAATTATCCTCTAGATTATTGAGTTTTGCTACCACATTTACTACTCCATTTTTTGTAAATTTTAGCGCATTATTAATCAGGTTTAAAATGATTTGAGAGAGTTTAGTTGGGTCTCCAATGAGAAAATCTGGAATGGTATAGTCAACATCTAATTTGAAATCATTGTTATTTACGATGGCTAACTCCTTGAGAGATTGCTTGATGTTGATGAGTAGTTGTTTTAAGTTAAAGGGAATTTCTTCTATTTCCGTTTTATTAGATTCTATTTTGTTAATTTCTAAAATTTCATTGATAAACTTAGTCAGGTAATCACCAGAAAATTTTAAGGAGGAAAGGTAATCTATTTGGTTTTTTTTAGGATCTTCTTCAAGAAGTAAATGGGTGATTCCATTGATTGCATTGAGCGGAGTTCTGAGTTCATGACTTACCGTAGAAAGGAACTCAGATCTGGCTTGAGATGCTTTTTCAACTTTGTTTTTAGCAATCTCTAGTTCTTTGTTTTTATCTTTTAAGAGCTGGTTTGATTTGGTTCTAATTTTATTGTTTTTGTAAAGAGAAAGGCTTAATAATGATAAGATAGTAATTAAAGCAATAGCAAGTATACTAATGATTTTTGATATTTTTTTGGATTTTAGTTCTTCTTCTTTTTGAATTTTGAATTGATTTTGTTCTTTAAGACGTTCCGCTTCTTTAAATTTAGCGTAATCATCAACTCCAAGTCTTTTATTGTTGAGAAAAGTTAACTCTTCTTTTAGTTTTAAATATTGTTTTAAATATTGGTATGCTAAATTTTTATCTAATGTTTTGTCATAAAGCGTACTTAGCGCTAGTACTATAGATGTCTTTAGTTCAATATTATTGATATTATTATTAGCGTTAAGAGCCTTTTTTAGATAGGCTATTGCCAAATTATTTCTATTGTATTGTGATTCTATAGTCCCTATTTGATACAAAGTCTTTGCTTTTAAATCCTCTAAAATAGAAGATTCTGGCATATAAATAATAGATTTAAAAATAGTCATAGCCTCTTGAGTTTTTCCAGTGAACCGATTAATAAGTCCTTTTTGGAGTTTTACTTCAAGAATTTTATTTGTGGTTTTTAAATCTTTGTATAAATTTTCGGCTTTGTTAAAATAGGGGGATGCTTCTTTATAATTCTCCTTGGCCATGTAACAAAGGCCAATATGGTAGTAACTTTCGGCTTTCGCTTTATTCGAAATAGTAGTATTGTTGAGTGTGGCACTTTTTAAAAAACTAACTAGCGCATCATCATATTTTTTTAAATCATAAAGAATTTTACCTAAATTGAATTCATGAAGTGCTTGCTCCATGTTTTTGTTGTTTTTTTTTGCAAATTGTATTGCTTTTTGTGTAAAAAACAAGGCATTTCTATAATTATCGTCCTTGATGTTTTGATTGCTGAGCGTGTAATAATAGGTCAAGCTATCTGCTTTCACTGTGGAGTGTGAGGCAAGTATACCAGTAAAAAACAATACAGAAAAGAAAAAACATTTCATTTGCCATGTTTTTTTTGAAAAATTACTATTTTGATGTTAAAAGAATCAAATCAATAAGCCTTGATGAATATCCTATTTCATTATCATACCAACCTACTACTTTTACCATTTTATCAATTACAGAAGTAAGTTGTGCATCAAATATACATGAATTTTTATTCCCTATTACATCTACAGATACAATTGGGTCCTCCGTATAATCTAATATTCCTTTTAGAGTGTTTTGCGAAGCGTGTTTAAAGGCTTCGTTTATTTGATTGATACTGACTGCTTTTTTTACATTAAAGGTAATATCTGTTAAAGAACCATCCGGAACAGGAACTCTAATACCACATCCACCTATCTTACCTTCAAATTCTGGGAATATTTTTGTTAATGCTTTTGCTGCACCTGTTGTTGTAGGAACTATAGATTGACTTGCACCGCGAGCTCTTCTTAAATCTTTATGAGGTTGATCGTGTAAGCTTTGATCTGTTGTGTAAGAGTGAATTGTGGTAATGTAAGCTTGTTCTATGCCGCAAAGATCATTGATCACTTTGATCATTGGGGCAGCATTATTTGTAGTGCAACTTGCATTCGAAATTATTGTTTCTGTACCGTCAAGAATTTCCTCATTAACCCCTAATACAACGGTTTTTATTGCATCTGTCTCTGAGGGTGCAGATAAAATTACTTTTTTGGCACCAGCCAGAATGTGCGTGTGTAATTCCTCAAAAGTCTTGTATTTTCCTGTTGATTCAATAACATAATCAATGGAGCAACTTTTCCAGTCTAGGTTTTTTAAATTTTTTTCGTGAAAAAAAAGAAAATGAGATTCGCCAACAAGTATACCTGTTTCATTATAGCTCACGGCATGCGGTAACACACCGTGTATGCTATCATACTTTACCAGATGTGCCATAGTTTTTTTGTCGGCTATATCATTTATGGCAACAACTTCAATTGTTGGGTGGTTTAAAAGTAAGCGGAAAATATTCCTTCCAATTCTTCCAAAACCGTTTATCGCAATTCTAGTTTTCAATATTTTTTTGTTTAAAGTGTCAAATTTCAGTTTTAAAATGAAATTTTGTTGTACCAATACCTTGTTACAATTTTAAAGAATGTGTTTCTGAGCTTTATAAGAAGAGCGAACAAGAGGCCCACTTTCTACATGACGAAAACCTAATGACAAACCATATTCCTCATATTTTGCAAACTGATCAGGAGTTATGAATTCTTTAACAGGTAAATGTTTTTTACTCGGTTGAAGATATTGTCCTATAGTAACTACATCTACATTTGCGTCTCTAAGATCTCTTAATGTTTGATATACTTCTTCTTCAAGTTCACCCAAACCTAACATGATACCAGATTTAGTTCTGTTGATGCCTTTTTCTTTTAAATAACGCAATACTTCAAGTGTACGATCGTATTTTGCTTGTATGCGCACCTCTCTAGTCAAGCGTCTCACTGTTTCTACATTATGCGAAACAACTTCGGGATTAGCAGCAACTATTCGATCTAAATGGGTTTCGTTTCCTTGAAAATCAGGAATTAATGTTTCAAGTGTTGTATTTGGATTCATTCTGCGAATGGCTTTTACTGTTTCAATCCAAATTATTGAGCCACCATCTTTCAAATCATCACGATCAACACTTGTAATCACGGCGTGTTTGATATTCATAATCTTTATGGATCTCGCTACTTTTTCAGGTTCTTCCCAGTCAACAGTTTCTGGTCTACCTGTTTTTACACCGCAAAATCCGCAAGAGCGCGTGCAAATATTTCCCAAAATCATAAAGGTAGCAGTACCCTCGCCCCAGCATTCTCCCATGTTAGGACAACTTCCAGATGTGCAAATAGTGTTTAAACTGTATTTGTCAACTAATCCTCTAAGTTCTGTATATTTTTGACCAATGGGTAGTTTCACTTTTAACCATTTTGGTTTTCCAGTGATATGTTCTGCCTTGGTTTGGGTTTTTTCTAGTAAATTGTTTTCTACAACGTTTTCCATATCTCAATTTTCTGAGTGCAAAGATAACTAAAGTTGAATTATAAAAGGGTAAAACCAAATCGTGAATTAGACTTATACAAAGCATAAAATTTTACTTAACATATTTTTTGGACGATATTGTTTGGGTTGGAAATTATAAAATAATTCTTTGGTATTGTCTTTGTAAGAGATGATGAAGTATCTCAACGTTTAAAAAAACAATGTTGATGTGTTTTATTTTTTTTAACATAAATTAGTACATTTGTTTAAAATTAGAAATCATGAAAAATAAATCAATAATTTTAGGAGCTTTGTTCGTTTTACTAGGAGTTTCAACCGCTAACGCGCAAATAAATTTTGGTGAGAAAGCTCTTGGAGCTGTTCAAAAAGGGGTGGCAGGTTTTACATTTAGTGATGCTGATGCAGCTTCATTATCAAAAGCAGCAGTAGATAAAATGGATGCTGAGCATGTTATTACAGGTGCTAAAGATCCGTATACTCTTCGTTTAAATAAGCTTTTTGGAAAACATAAGACTACAGAAGGAGTTGCACTTAATTATAAAGTATATAAATTAAACGAGGTAAATGCATTTGCTACCGCAGACGGAAGTGTTCGTGTCTATTCTGGATTAATGGATATTATGGATGACAATGAGTTACTTGCCGTAATAGGGCATGAAATAGGTCACGTGGTTAATACTGATTCCAGAGATGCTATTAAGGCTGCTTATAAAAAAGAAGCTGCTTTAGGTTTAATAGCATCTCAATCTGATAAAGTTGCAGCTATAACTGACAGTCAGTTAGCTAAAGTGGGTAGCCAAATGATTGATAGTAAACACAGCAGAAAACAAGAGTCTGAGGCTGATGAGTTCTCATATAATTTCATGAAAAACAATGGTTATAATGTTAATGCAGTTTCTTCAGCCTTTGGTATCTTAGCTAAAATGAGTGAAGGAGCTGAATCTTCTTTCTTGGAGAAAATGATGAGTTCTCATCCTGATCCAAAAGAAAGAGCAGAAAACGCCAAATTAAGAGCAGAAAAAGACGGTTTGTATAAGCCTTATGTGAAGCAAAAGCCAGTTGTTGCAAAAAAAGCACCTGTTAAAAAGAAAAAATAATTTTTGATACTAAAAAAGGCAGAACTCTATGTTCTGCCTTTTTTTTATATTGTAGTTTTAGTTCATTTGAACCGTAATAGGTAAGGTGTAGGCGGTACGTACTGGTTTTCCGCTAATCATGCCTGGAGCCCACTTGGTTCGTAAAGATTTCAAAACTCTAACCGCTTCTTTTCCTAGTCCGTAACCAGGATCTCTTCTAACTTGTATGTCAGTCATGCTACCATCTCTTTCTATTACAAAAGAAACAAAGATTTTTACTGTTCCATTGAGTTCAGTTTCTTGTTTTTCAAAATTATTACCTACATACGTGTAAAACTTGTTGATACCTCCTGGAAATTCTGGAAGTTTATCTAGCGCTAGACTGTTAATGATGGCGTTTCCGGTTTCAGGTGTTTCCACTGTGTTTTGAACAGTTGTACTTTGACCGGTGTTAACAGCCACTATGCCAGTTCCGTCAGATGGCGTTGTATTTACAACTGGTAGATCAGTGTTTTTAGCAATATTTTGCTCTGCTTGTTCAGTAGATACAATAATAGGATTAATTAATGCTTTACTTTTTACTGGATTAGCAATACTTTTTGTTTTTAAGGGAGGTAATGCTTTTTGAGGTTGTGTTTTATTTGGATAGACATCGGTTATTTGGACAATTTTATCTGTCGAATCTGGCTCAATAGGGGTAAAGGTTGTCTCAGGATTAAAAATTGAGACTAGTGTAGGAATGCTAATGGCACCCACTAATAATGTTACTCCCATGAAAAGTGCTGTAAGTGACGTTTTTGTGCTCTCTTGACGAAGTTTGTACGCACCATACTCTTTATTTCTGTTTTGAAAAACAAGTTCAATCCAGCCGGTCTCGTAAATGCTTAATTTAGACATAATATGTGGTTTTTATGGTTAAGTACATTTACATCATAAGCAAGGTTATTTTTTATTAATAACGAACCTATTGTGTTATTATTGTAATTAATTTTTAAAATTTTTAAAAATTTATTGAATTATATTTTATTATTTAGCTAAATTAATTTTATTAAAATACTGCGCAAAAAAAAGCGCATCACTGTATCAGGATGCGCTTGTATTTTTGTAAAAAAGAATTACTTAGAATGCATATTTAAAACCTATCTGAATTTGAAATGGATTACCAGATAAAGCAGGTAAACCAGCATTGTTTACACGGTAGTTAAACTGTTGTCTAGTACTATCAAATCCTGGAACTGCAGCATTACCGCCAGATGCAGGTGTTCCTAGTGCATAGAGAGACTGGCTATTCAATGATTTATTAACTCCCCTTTCTTTGTTTAGTAAATTCGCAACATTAAAAATATCAACAGTAAATTCTATGAATTGCTTTTTTGGAATACTGATTTTTTTATTAATTCTAATGTCAACAAGACCATAAAACTCATTTATACCACCGTTACGCTCTGCAATTTTACCAGAGTAAGAGTTGATATAATTTTTTAAGCTTGAACTTGCTGCAGGATTATTTAAAATAGTTTGTAAACCAGTTTTGATATTTTGTGGAACGGTTGGGCTGTTGATGTCAAAAATGTACGCTAAATCATTTGAAGCTGTTACAAAATCTCCATTTGTATTTCCTCCAGATAATAAACTATATCGTGTACCACCAATTCCTGAATAGCGAATTCCTACACTAAACCCGTAAAAAGTTGGTAATGATCCATAAAACACCACCTTGTGTCGAAAATGATTATCAGAATATGTCATTTTACTTAAATTTCTAGGATCATCCTCTACAGGTAATACAAGTGTAGCTGTGTTAGCCACATTTCCGTTAAAGGAAGTGTTGTCTTTGGTGTCATTTAGGGTGTAACTAGCCGTAATTTCTCCATCTTTAAAATATTTGTAAGTAGCATCAACAACTAGCGCAAATTGATTTACTTTTCCTTCACTGTTAAGTTCTAAAACTCTCCCTAATTTATTACTTATTCTACCTTGCATCCAGTCTGCAGCTCCATTTGCAGGTATTGAACTTGCTGGTACAAATACGCCGCGATTTCCTTCGTTTGCCAAATTAAAAAACGGATTGCTAACCATATTTCTATCTACATACACATAATTATTACGTCCTAGAGTAGCATAACCAGCAATTCCCATTTTTAAATGATCTGTAAAAAAATGTGTGTAAGATACATTAGCTTTATAAACCACAGGTACTTTAGCATCGGTACCAGTATAATTTATAGTTGGTAATTGAAAAGCATCTAGCGTAGGAATGCTAGAAAAGTTGTTTCGGTAACCAGTGAAGTTAGGTACAGGAACATTGGGTGCTCTAACATCTACAGTTGCAGTTTTCTTTCCGTCAAAATATAAATTGTTAATGATGGCATAGTTATTTAAATCTGATGCAAAAATTCCTGCTCCTGCGCGTATGTAATCTTTGTGGTTTTCCTTTACATCCCATGTCAATTGGACCCTTGGCTGTAAAATAGCCGATTGTAATTTGTTATCGGTTCTAATGCCTAATTCATCAAAAACCAATTGGTTGAAAGTTGCAGTTGGATACTTTGCATAATCAAAACGTAATCCTAAAGTTAGGTCAACACCCAGTGCTACTTTTGTTTGTAATTGTCCATATATCCCTGCATTTAATATATTCGAATTAACAGTAGGATCAGCCACTAATGGTACTTCTCTAAAGTAACGATAAGGAGTACCATTATCAAAATTTGCTACACTATTAAAGTGAAAACGACCATTTACTTCACTACCATACACTGATTTTGAATTGGTTTGCATGATGTCAAATCCAAAAGTGTATTTTATTTTATCGGTATTGTAGTATAGATTGTCTACAATTTGAAAAACATTATTGGTGAATTTTTCTTGTGCAAATCGGTGTCCTCCTATTTGAATATTGGTAGTTCTCACAGCGCCATTAATTGTGGAGGCTACATTTTCTACAATAGCTCTAGGAATGTTATAAGAAGGCAATTGATCACCAGGGTTACTGTCTTGAAAAGTGTAAAGATGTTGCACTTTTAATTCGTTTGTGATTTTAGGATTTACGGTTGTTCTCAATGAAGCTAAAATACTGTTATCAATATTATAGTCATCACCAAAAGACTCATATAAATTAATTGTTGTATTGTCTTGCAATCCCAGTTTATTGTCATCAAACGTAAAGTTGTTTCGAATGGTAAGCAGGTTTTTACTGTTTAATTGCCAGTCAAGACGAGCAAATGCTGCATCCGAATTTCTTTTTTTATCAAATGATCCATATTGAGGTGAACTTGAAACGCCGTATTTATTTCTGGCAATGGTTACAAAGTTATCCAGCGTTGCTCTAGTTACATTAAACCTAAGCTCATCCTCTGGTGATTGAACATCAGCAATGACCAATGGTCTTGAATCTTGTTGATGATCCCATGCTATAAAAAAGTGTAGTTTGTCTTTGATAATAGGTCCGCCCAAGGTAAAACCATATTGAGTCGTTGTAAAATCATTTTGACGTCTGTTTCCTCTAATGTCATAAGCACTAGAAAGCCAGTCTGCTCTATTGTAAGCAAACATACTTCCAGAAAAATCATTCGTTCCAGACTTAGTAACGGCACTTACAGTTCCACCACCACTTCGACCATAACCTACATCATATTGATTTGTGACTACTTTAAATTCTCTTACAGCCTCAATAGAGATGGAGTAGGGTGCGCCACTTCTGCTGGTGGTAGCTCCTGCCGAAGTTGGGTTTTTTGCATTCATTCCATCTAATGTATAATTAGTAGACGATGCTAGTTGTCCTGAGATGTTTCCGCCACGTGTTAATGGAGACAAATCCATTAAGTTGGTAAAATTTCTTCCGTTTACGGGTAAAGAATTAATGAGTTTGGCTGTAATTGCAGTTGCCGCACCTAGATTTCCTGTTTTATTTTTTAATCCTCGGCCTACCACTTCTACCACCTCTAGAGTTTGCATATCGGTTTGCATTTCGATGTTAATCGTAATTAAATCACCTTGATTGAGCGTGTATCCAGATCGTTGTTGTGCACCATATCCAGATGTTTTTACAGTAATAGTGTAAGGACCACCGAGAGGCAATTCTTTAAAAGTATAAACGCCTTTATAGTTAGTAAGTGTAGTAGTATTAAATCCAGTAGATTCATTTTTTAAGCTAACATTTGCTTCTTTTATAGTTTCATTATTTGTACCTGAAATGGTTCCAGAAATAGAAGCTTGTGTGGTTTGTGCATGACTTGTAGTGCTTATTACGATAATCCACACCATCGTAAATAAGAACATTTTAATATTTTTCATGAGTTTAGTGTTTAGTTTCATGCTGGCAAAGGAATCTAGAAATAGAAAAAAAGGTGTTACATTAATACTATTAGAAAAATAATTTTTTGTAACCAAAGTTCTGATTTTCGCCCTTTTTTAGTGTTTATTTCTATTTTTGGGTAAACTTTATGAAACATTGCATCACAAAAAGTAGCTTTAATTTAGTTTATTCGTAATGATTAGGTAATGGTATTTGACGAGTTTAAATATAATTTTATGAAAAATATATAAGGTATTTATGAAAGCAAAAACGATAACTATTGCGACTGCATTGTCGCTACTTTTTTTCAATTGTAGTTCAAATAAATTTATTGTTTGTGGCCACAGAGGCGCAATGGGACATGAAGTCGAAAATACAATAGCTTCTATAAAAAAAGGAATTGATCTCAAAGCCGATATGCTTGAGATAGATGTGTTTAAAATAAAAACGGGTGAAATTGTAGTTTTTCACGATGATGATTTAGACCGATTGACAAATGCTAAAGGAAAGATTGAGAGTTACACTTTTGACGAATTAAGAAAAGTACTAGTTGCAGGTAAACATCAAATTCCAACTCTTGAGGAAGTCATAACAACTATGAATAGAAAAGCAGTGCTCAACATTGAATTGAAGGGAGAAAATACGGCGGCAGATACGTACGCCATTATGGAAAACTTTAAAAAGCGTGGCTGGAGCAATAAAGATTTTTTTGTATCTAGTTTTAAAGTAAATGAATTAAGAAAAATGAGAAGTTTGAGTAAGGATGTTTCTATAGGATTACTGACTTACAAAGATCCTATTGAAACTGTGATTCAGTTAGGAAAAGAATTAAATGCGCAAGCAATAAACCCTTATTTTAAAACCTTGACGCTAGAAAATGTTGCGATCATGAAAACTAATAATTTCAAGATTCTTCCTTGGACAGCAAACGAACCTGCTGATATCAAGATGCTACAAGATTTAAAAGTAAGTGGAATAATTACTGATTTTCCAGAAAGGATTGTACGTTAAACCGAAATTTATAAATGTAAAAGAAAGTCTGTTTTTTCAGGCTTTTTTTGTGCCCATTCAAAAAAGATAAAGGAATTATTTTTTCTGAATTATTTCGGCTAGCAACTTCTTGGCACGTAAAAGTTTAATTTTTACATTACTTAGTGGTTCATTCATTTTTAAAGCTATTTCTTGATAGCTCATTTCTTGAAAATAACGCAGCTGAATCACCTCTTGGTAATGAGGTTTTAATTCTTTAATGCATTGTAATAAACGGGATAAGTTTTGTTCAGTAATCAATACATCCTCAGCAGACGGAGTAGTGTCAGCAATATTGTAAGCTTGATGATTTTCGTCTTCTGTAATTTCAACAAAAAGACTTAGTTTTTTCTTTCGTAATAAATCAATATGCACATTTTTTGCAATAGCTATTAACCAAGTATTGAATTGAAATTCAGCATTATAAGTGGCTAGTTTGTCAAATGCTTTAGAAAAAGTTTCAATCGTAATGTCCTCGGCTGTAGTTTCATTTTCGGTTCTTTTTAGCATGAACCCATACACCTCATTCCAGTAGTGATTCAATAGAAAAGTAAAGGCAACTTGATCACCTTGTTTTGCTTTTTCTATTTGATTGTTTATTTCCACTGTGCTGGTTTTGAGAATAGATTAATGATAAAGATATTGATTTGGATTAAGATTAAGACAATTTCAACAATTGGAAACCAAAATTTTAAATCATGCTCCTCAAGTTTCCTTGCAGATGAACCTATCATAATCCATGCCACGAGATAACGAAAGGCTATTAAACTGGTGACAATAATCCATTCAAATTGAAACGCAAGCAAAACAGCTGGTAATAAGATGAATAATAATTGTGAACTATAAAAAACACCCAGTTGAAATTGATCAAAAAAAGTATAATGGTTAGCAGTTGCAACATGCCTCCTTTTTTGTGATACCCAATCATTAAAGGAAGTTTTAGGTTTAGAAAGCGTAAAACTATCTGGCTCAAAAGCTATTGTAGTGTTTTTTGCTGTTGCAGCTTGATTTACAAATAAATCATCATCTCCTGAGCGAATGCGCATGTGCTCAATAAATCCGTTTACTTTAAAGAATTCATCTTTTTTATACGCTAAATTTCTACCAACTCCCATGTACGGCTTGCCTAACTTTGCCCATGAAAAATATTGAACTGCTGTTAAAAGAGTTTCGTATCGAATTATTTTATTCAGAAAGGAATTTGAAATTCGTTCGTATTTTCCATAACCCAAAACGATAGTTTTTTGCATGGTAAATTGTGCTGTCATGGTAGCTATCCAGTTTGTTGAGGTAGGATAACAATCCGCATCTGTAAATAATAAATAGTCTTTTGAAGCTGCTTTGATGCCTAACGTTAAAGCGTATTTTTTATTTCCCCAAAAGGCTTCGTTGTTTTCTACTTTTACAAGTCGAATGTTTGAATATTGCTTTTCAAATTCTTCAAAAATATCTAGTGTTTTATCACTTGATGCATCATCAATTAGAACTATTTCAAAGTCAGGGTATTCTTGTGCTGCTAATAAGGGTATAAATTGTGCTACGTTTTCTTCTTCATTTTTAGCACAAACTATTACAGATACTGGAATTTTTTTTGGAGTACTTTTTTGATCTTTGGCGAAAGCAAAAAACCTGAAAACCCCTAAATAATAGAGTATTTGAACGGCTACAATAAAAATAAAAAAGTAAAATAGTAATATAAGCATTTGTGTTTTATGAGTATTAATATTCGTTACAAGGCGTGTATAAATATGGCTGCAAAGGTATGAATAGAATCTCTAAATGTTAAATACTAATTGTAATTTTCCAAAGAAATTAAATAGGACATTTTTTCATTTCAGTTGCAGTTGCAATGGCTTGTGGAGTATTTACTTTTTCTAACGCTTCAATAATGTTTTGATAATTTTTTTGGTCTCTATTTTGAGACATTTTCTTAGTAGCATTAATTTCTGTAATTTCAATCTCAAAGGCTACAATTCCCTTTGCTTGGCGCATTGTTTTTGCTGATAAATCTTCAATACGAATTGGGTTTTCTGAACCTTTTTCATATTTGTCTACTAATTTTTTTAAGGATTCTACAGCTGCTTCGTGATCAATTATTTTGATTTTCCCATGTATTTGAACTGCAATATAATTCCAAGTTGGCACATTTTCATGATCGTACCATGAAGAAGATATGTAACTGTGAGGTCCTGAAAATACTGCTAAAACTTCGTCATTTTCTAAGAATCCTTTCCATTGTGGATTTTCTTTTGAAATATGACCGCACAAAATTTCTTTTCCTTCACTGTTAGTTTCTAGCTCTAATGGAATATGAGTAGCACACAGTTTACTATTAGACTGATTGATGAGTATACCAAAACTGTTTTCGTAAAGAAATTTTTTTATTTCTGCTGCATTTTCGTTTCTGTAAATATCAGGAATGTACATGGATTGATTTTATTTTATAGTTGATACTAATAGAGGAATTCGTGCATCATATAATGTTAACTTCTGCTTCAATACGAATTCCAAAAAGTTTAAATACGGTATCTTGAATTTCATGCGCTACATTTAATATCTCTTTTCCTGTAGCATTGCCATAATTTACAAGAACTAAAGCCTGGTTTTTATGCACACCTGCATCACCAAAACGTTTGCCTTTAAAACCTGCTTGCTCAATCAGCCAACCCGCGGGAACTTTAACCTCAGTATCTGAAATTTCATAGAATTTCATTTCTGGAAAGCGTTGGTGTATTTTTTCAAAATCAGATTTTAAAACTATTGGGTTTTTAAAAAAACTACCACTGTTGCCCAATTCTTTAGGGTCGGGTAGTTTACTTTTTCGGATCGTAATAACAGCATTACTAACGTCTACAAGAGTAGGATTTGTGATGTTTTTTTTGGCTAATTCACCTGAAATATCTCCGTAGGAAGTGTTTATTTTGTGGTTTTTCTTGGTGAGTTTAAAAACTACGGATGTAATTACGAATTGATTTTTCACCTCATGTTTAAAAATACTTTCTCGATAACCAAAGTTACATTCATCCTTAGTGAACGTTTTAATTTCTTGGTTTTCAATGTTCATTGCTTCGCAATAAGCAAAAGTATCTTTTATTTCGGCACCATAAGCCCCAATATTCTGAACAGGAGTTGTGCCCACATTTCCCGGAATAAGGGACATGTTTTCTAATCCTCCAAAATCTTGATTGATAGTCCATAGTACAAATTCATGCCAATTTTCTCCCGCTTGACTCTCAACCCACACAAAGTCATCATTTTCATTGATGATTTTTTTGCCTTTTAAATCTACATGAATTACAAGAGCGTCAATGTCTTGTGTTAGTAGCATGTTGCTGCCCCCACCTAAAATAAATAGTTCAGTATTTTGATTCTGGTTTAATACTATTTCTAATTCTGCGACGGTATGTACGGCTATAAATTTTTTTGCGAAAGCATCAATGCCAAAAGTGTTGTGTTTTTTTAGTGAAAAGTGGGGTAGTATGTTCATGATGGTATGCTTTTTTCAAGTATTGTAACGAATGTCAAAAGTAAGTATTAAAATTTAGATGTGTATGTTCTCATCCAGATATGCATCATAAAAAGCGGCATTACATATGGTGTCATTCTCATATCTCCTTTTTGTAAATTAGAGATCAATTTTTGAATATTGATGTGATTAAAATAAGGCATTTGAAAGAGGTCACTTTTAGCAAAAAGTTCTATTTCTTCCTTAAAAGCATCACTGCTTGCCATGTATTTACCCCAAGGTGCACTTAAACCTACTTTTTTAAAGTTTAGAATTTCTTGTGGCAACTTTTTTTCCATTGATTTTTTTAAAATGAATTTCCATTTTTTTCCTGAAAACAACCATTTATCCTCTAATGAACCTAATCCAATGATAAGTCTTGGATCCAAAAAAGGTTCTCTACATTCAATTGATTCGCCCATTGTACAGCGGTCATTTCGATCCAATAGGGAGCACAAATAAGTATGCTGGTCAAAATAGAGTGCCTGTCTTCTAAGATTATTAGGGTAAATTGATTTTGCTTCCTCAAAAATTTTCATTCTGTATTCGTTTATTGGAGGGTTTTTTATGCCGAAATTTTTTGCAATGTCATTTGGATATATATTTGATCCATTAAAAATAACTAAATCTGAATTTGTATTAATTTGAGAATATCGACCCAGTTTTTCCAGCCTTGGTTTGTTATTAAAAAGCTCAAAATTGCTAATCATTGATATTGCATTTAACAAGGATGGATATTTTAAAGTTTTATAGCGTACATAACCTCCCATTAGTTCATCTGCTCCTTCACCAGATAAAAGTACTTTTACCTTGGGTTTTGCCATTTTAGACAGCGCTAAAATATGAGGTTCACTCAAATGTACAATGGGCTCATCTTGGTAATATGTAGCTTTAATAAGGTTTTCATATAGATTTTCATCTTTTAATTTCATCGTGTGAAATTCATAATCAAACTTTGAGGCTAAACTTTTGGCTAGATGGGACTCGTTATGCTCTGCTTCTTCAAAACCCATATTAAAGGTTTGTATTTTTTGATATTTTTGATCGTGTAAAGAAGCTAAAATTGATGATGAGTCTAGACCTCCACTTAATAATACACCCACGGGTACATCACTCACCATTCGTAAATTTATAGAATCGTTAAATGTTTCTTGAAACCATTCTAAAGGTTTTTTAATTTGGTCTTGATTTTGAATTTCTGTCTTCAAGTCCCACCATTTTAAAATCTCTTTCTTACCGTTTTGATGTATAGTTAAGGAGTGACCTGGTAAAACTTTGTTCACATTCTGGTATAAGGTATTTTCACCAGCTACAAAACGATTGAATATATATTCCTCTAATCCGTCAGAAGCAATTTTAAGTGGTACACCAGCAGTAAACAATGCTTTTTGTTCTGATGCAAAATATAATGATTCATTATGAAACGAATAGTATAGCGGTTTGACGCCCATCCTGTCTCGTGCAAGTGTCAATTTTTTTTCTAATTTATCCCAAATAGCGAAGGCAAATATACCATTGAGTTTATTCAGCATTTTCAAGCCATACAACTGAAATAGTTTCATTAACACCTCTGTGTCAGATGTGTTTTTTATGCTAAGCCCATTGTTTTTTAATTCGTTATAAAAGGATTTGTAATTATAAATTTCACCGTTATATACCATTATGTATCTTCCGTCTTCGGAAATGTAGGGTTGGTGTCCTGCGATAGTTAAATCTATAATGGATAATCTTCTATGTCCTAATCCGATATTTTTATCAATAAAAATTCCTTTGTCATCAGGTCCTCTATGTTCTAGTGAGTCTCTCATTCTAAGTAAGAGACGCTCATCTACCTTTTTTTGATTTTGTAAATGAAAGATTCCATTAATTCCACACATAATGAGTTATTTTCTGGCGTTTATTAGAGTATGGTATTTATTGGCAATTTCCTTCATGTTTATTTTGTAATTAGCTTTTTGAGAGCAAAAATTGTAATTAATTTCGGTAGCGTTTTTAATGCTATTTGTGTTGTTGATGGTCCATAGAATTTCTTGAGCAAGCTTGTTGTAATCTCCCACAGGTACTAGTTGTCCATTTTCTTTATGTTCAATATAACTTTTATTTCCAGGAATATCACTTACAATAGGATAGCAACGTGTGGCCATTGCTTCAAAAAGTGATGCTGAAACTCCTTCTGTAACAGGCATGCTAATATACAGATTCGCTTTTTTAAGGTAGTTAGGTAACTGTGTATTTAAAATTCTTCCAGTAAAATGTACTTTAGGAGCTATGTTTAAATTTTGAGCTAGTTTTTTTAAATTTAAAAGCTCTTTGCCGTCACCTACAAATGTCAATTCAAAATCTATTTCTTTTTTATGTAAGATTCCAAAAGCTTTCAAAATGACATCATGCCCATACTCAGGACATAAGGAACGGGTGACAATAGCATTTATTTTGCCCGAAAAGGTTTTTTGTGGACAATTGAACTTTTCGAGATCAATACCCTTTGGTAAAACCAAAACTTTTTGCATGTCAATATTTGCTTTTTGCATGGATTGTGACATCACAGGACCCCAAGCATGTATTAACGTTGCATGTTTAAAAGCGTATTTTTGCATTCTTTTTTTTACAGGGTACAAGATGGAATTTTTCGGCCATAAATCAGTGTATCCTTGTTGCGCAATTGCTACGGGTTTAATCCCGCATAAAACAGCCAAAAAACCATAGCTAGTAGTTCTTTCAGCAATAATCATATCTGGTTTTTCAAGACGAATAATTTTTTTTACGTGTGGTAGTGCATAAGTGTATTCTAAAAGTCTTAGTAGTCTGTTTTTTATATTGTTACTAGGTTTTTTTAATTCCCAAGTAATGATTTCAAAGTCGCCAAATTCTTGTAGACCTCTAATCCAAGTGATAGCATCTGCGCGGTAGGTTTCACCTAAAAAAAGGATCTTTCGCTTTTTCATTTTATTCGGTCGTTAAGGCACGATTGATAAAATCATTTAGCGGTTTCAAAAGAATTAATTTTTGACAAATGGTTTCGGTAAAGTTCTCTTTTGCAGCGTCATCATAATCAATTTTATGTGATGATTCAAAACTTTTGAGTTTTAATAAATCAATTGCAGGATGGTCTTTATCGTATCCACGTGGCGGATTTTTTAACAGGTCTTTTTCATTCCTGTCAAGGTCACCAAATTCTTTTTTGAATTTTTTCTCTGCCAGTATGGCTTCTAAATCTTCATGAAAAAATGCAATTTCTCTTCGTATTTTTTTGACATCTTCAGCCTCTGGGCAGTACAAGCCTCCTGCTATAAAGCTACCGCTTTTTTCTAGATGAATGTAATAACCGGATCTATTATGACCTTTGGCACCAGATGAAATCCAGATGCCTAAATGGGATTTATAAGGTGTTTTGTCTTTAGAAAAACGAATGTCTCTATTGATTCTAAAAGTGCAATTTTTAACTTCAAGTAGTTCTAGACTTGGGTCTAATGGTTTTAGAGTGTCTAGCAAGTCAGCAACAAATCTTTTATAATCTGTCTTAAAAGCTTCGTATCGTTTTTTTTGATCCAAAAACCAATCTCTGTTATTATTGGCCTTTAAATCTTCTAGAAATTGAAGTGATTCTTTTGTGAGCATATACGTTATTGTATTTGTTTTTTTAGATCAACTTCCGTTATGTAGCCTGATTGTTGCCATTTTATTTTGGTTCCTTCATATAACAATAAAGTAGGGAGCTCACTAATTTTCAATTCACTCATTAGTGTTTTGTTTTTATCCGCGTCCAGCCTAATTATGGTAACTTCATTAGCAAGTTCAGTTTGCATAGTTTTAATATATGGCTCCATTTTTTTACATGGAGCGCACCACTCAGCATAGAAATTTATGAGTACTTTTTTATCACTATTGGTGATTTTGTTGTACTCATCTCTAGTCATGCCTATCGCTTTATTACTTGTTTTTGCAAGTCCAGCGGCTTCCCATTTTAAGATCCCACCTTTCATTTCGTAGACTGTTGTAAATCCTAACTCATTTAGTTTTTCATGAGCGCTTTGACTTCGACCTCCAGCTTTGCAGTAAATAAAAACAGGTTTTTTAGGGTCTAACTTGGCTACTTCTTTTTCAAAACTGGTACCAAGCCAATCAATGTTGATGGCATTATCTAAATGATAAGATGAAAATTCTTGGGGTGTGCGCACATCTATAATTTGAGCGTTTGGCGTTTGTTTTATTTTGTCACTAAAAACTTGAGCTTCAATGGTTTTTGTTTTAATTGCTTCTTGTCCGTTGCAAGAGGTAATTAATGTGGTACATGCCAGAATTACTAGGGTTTTAAATAGATTCATTTTATTTGGGGTAATTTGTGTTCTTCAAAAATACTTAATTTCTATTGGTTTTTGGGCTTTCGTAGCTATATTTTATAGTTTACCATGCACCAGATTTTTAAAATGAATAGGACATGATTTAATGATTCATAAAAGAATCGTATTACTTATTTAAAAGTGTATGAATTTTAAAAAATAGTTCTTCCTTGTTTATTGGTTTTATCAAAATGTCATCTATTTGCAGCTCTTTCAGGTTTTCAGTATTCATATATGAGTCACCTGTAATCACTAGGATTGGTACTTCGGCATTTTTATTAGGTATTTTTTTGATGTCTTCTACAAAATCAAATCCAGAATATTCACTTATTTGTAAATCGGTAAGAATTAAGTCAGCTTCATTTGTTTTTAAATACGTTTTTGCCGACTCTACATCTTGAAAAGTAGTAGCTTTAAAGTGTAATTTTTCAATTAATTTTTTCAAAAGTAATAATGTCATCGTATCATCATCAACTACAACTACCTCAAGGTTTTTGTCTTTAAATTGGTTTAACAACTTAGTTTGACTCGTTTCTTGCTCCTCATTTGATGGTTCTAGCATCAGGAAAAATGAAATTTCGGTTCCTACATTGAGTTCGCTTTTTACTGATATTTCTCCTTTAAAAAGTGAAATGATATTTTTGCATAATGTGAGTCCAAGACCTGCTCCAAAACTGATTTGCTCTTGATGGGCTTTACTTTGGTAAAACTTATCAAAAATTTTATCTACTTCCTCTGCAGGAATTCCTGCTCCTGTATCGGTTATTTTTACATCAAATCTATAATTTTCACCTATTTTTTGGAGGGCTGTAACTACTGTAATAGAACCTTTTTTGGTAAACTTTATTGCATTGCCTATAATATTGTAAAACAACTGGTGAATTTTAACATTATCTGCCCAAACACTTTCGTCTAGCTCAGTGGGGATAGTGTATTTGATTTCGAGTTGCTTCAATTCAGCCAGCGCTTTTAAAGATTCTAAAATAGCACTGACCTCTGTTTTTAAGTTCATCTTGGTATTGTACAGGAGTAATGTATTGTTCTCATTTTTAAAAAAATCCAAAATTTGACTTACTGTTATTTGTAAGGAGTTAGCAGTAAAATAAAGGGAATCAATGGGTGAGTTTAATGATGGGTCTGTGTTTGAATTTTTAATTTTTCTAGAAAAGTTTGAAATAATATTTAGTGGCGCTCTCATTTCATGACTGATCATTCCAATCAACTGATTCTTTTTGTCTAGATTAATTTCGGCATTTTGTCTTAGGATGTTCAAATTCTTTTCAAGTATGAAAGAGTAGATGGTGTACAGCAGCAATAGAAAAGTGATGATGCTTATGGCAATTAATAAGTTAAAAATAAATTGTTTCTTTTCAACTAGTTTAGAATTGTATTCCTTTATTTTCTGCAAGTATTCTATTTTATTCAACTCTTGAGCTGAACTAGAATAAATCAAGACAATTTCTTGACTTTTTGTTAATATGTTTTTATTAATTTTAATGAGTTCGTTGTCTTTTTCTTTGAGTGCAAAATGAACTTTTTGCAATTTAGACACTTCGTTTTTGTAATAATTCTCAGTAACCTGAAAAATATTTTTCAATTGCTCTTCAAAGGAACCTGCTTTTTCCTGGTTGTTAAAAACCATTTTTATCACAGATTTCACTTCCTCTTTGTCAACATCATTTTTACCAGCAATAGCATTGCCAAGTCTGCCAAAAAAACCTTTCTTTTTTGTTACAACGGCTGTTTTTGTAGTATCGTAACTGATAGAACTTAGAACTTTTTCATAATTGTATGATTTTAATTTGAAGTTTAAATCATTTGGAGATGTTTTATTAAGATTTGAATTCATGATGGCGTCAAACTCATTACTCAGTTTGCCCATATCACTTTCTAATCCTAATTTTGATTTAATGATGGTTTTGAAAGCAACATTTTTTTGAGTCAAGTTGCTTAGCTTTTCAAGATCATTAATCATCTTTTTTATCGCTTCTTGATATTTTATATACCGTTCTGTTGAATTGGTATTTAAATATTCATTGAAGGTATTATTAGCTTCAAAATAACTTTTTATAGCTTCATTAGACAAGGTCAAAGCTTCATTGGGCTTTGCAAGAGCATCAATTGAGTTGTAAATATTATTTTGAATTTTTGTTTCATAATACCAAAAATTAAATGCTACAATTTGCAAAGCAATGATAGAAATAAAAAGAAATATGTGGACTATTTTTCTATTTTTAATATGAATCATTTCGTTTGATTTTGGTTCGTAATAAGTTTATAGATTAAAAATTTTATAAGACTGATGCGTAGACTTTACAATGGCCTCTGTACGGTCTGAATGTGTGTCTGTTATGAATAATTGTCCAAAAGTAGCACTATTTACCATTTCGATAATTTTACTAACCCTACTTTCATCAAGTTTGTCAAAAATATCATCAAAAAGTAAAATGGGTTTCACACCACTTTGTTTTTTTAAAAATTCAAACTGAGCCAGTTTTAAGGCAATCAAAAATGATTTTTGCTGTCCTTGTGACCCAAATTTTTTAATGGGATGCTCGTCAATTTGAAAAACTAAATCGTCTTTATGGATGCCCACACTCGTATATTGTAGCGCTCGGTCTTTTGTAATGTTTTCTTCTAGCAAGGATAAAAAACCTTTTTGAGATAAGTGACTTTCATAGAGCAACTGTACTGTTTCCTCTGATCCAGTAATAGCTTTGTGATGAGCAATAAAAATAGGTAGAAATTGAGCCGCAAAATCTTTTCGTTTTTCAAAAATAGAATTCCCTAATCCTGTCAGTTGTTCATTATATATAGAAAGGGTGTCTGCATCGTAGACATGATTGAGAGCAAAATATTTAAGCAAAGCATTGCGTTGGCTTATTACCTTATTATAATGTATTAATTCCTGAAGGTAGTGCGCATCCAGTTGAGATATCACACTGTCCATAAATTTCCTCCTAGTTTCACTACCTTCAACAATCAAATCTCTATCTGCGGGTGAAATGATAACAAGTGGTATAAAACCGATGTGGTCTGAAAATTTATCGTAATTCTTACCGTTGCGTTTAAGGATTTTTTTTTGCCCTTTTTTTAGGCTACAAACTATTTGCTCCGTTCTTTCATTTTTTTCAAATTCAGCATCAATGACAAAAAAATCCTCACCGTGTTTGATATTTTGAACCGCTAGTGGGTTAAAATAACTTTTACCATAAGACAAATGATAAATAGCATCCAGAACATTGGTTTTACCAATGCCGTTTTTACCTACAAAACAATTTATTTTATGGTCAAAATCAAAGCTGGCCTCTGAGAAATTTTTATAATTGAAGAGCGAAATTTTTTTTAAATACATGAGAAAGTCTTGCTACAAAGGCGATCAAGGTTTTTGGAAAGGAGTTTTTTATAAGGGTGCAAATTATTGAAAAATATCCACATAACCCGCTTTTGTAGTTTTTCAATTTTGAAATATTTTATCAAAAGTGAAGCGTACCATTACAAC
>NZ_QKNZ01000002.1:0-15011 GCF_014156605.1 Flavobacterium sp. SOK18b | reverse complement strand
ATCTAATAAATAAAACTTTATTATGAAATTAAACTGTGTAGTAGTCGATGATAGTTCTATACAAAGAATGATTATCGCAAAGTTAGTAAATAACCATCAAAATCTTAATCTTCTTGGAGATTTCTCTAATGCTATTGAGGCTAAAAATTATATGTCTATTCATGATGTTGACCTTATCTTCTTAGACATTGAAATGCCCGTAATAAGTGGTTTTGATTTTTTAGATGGTTTAAAAACGAAGCCACAAATCGTTTTTATTACATCAAAAGCAGAGTATGCTATGAAAGCTTTTGATTATGATGCTACGGATTATCTTCAAAAACCAATTGCAATAGACCGTTTTAATGCAGCAGTAAAAAGGGCAATTGACAATTACCAATTAAAGAAAGAAAACAAAGAGGAAGAAGGAGAACATATTTTTATAAAAAGCAACCTTAAAAAGCTTAAAATTTTTACATCCAAGATTAAATGGATAGAGGCTTTTGGTGATTATGTAAAAGTTGTTACTGAAGACGATAGCAATTTAGTCCTTTCTACAATGAAAGCATTTGAAAACGATTTACCCAAAGATAAATTTGTTCGCGTACACAAATCATATATTATTAATATAGACAAAGTAGAACGATTTAACAGTAAGTTCGCTGAAATTGGATCAACTAAAATCCCTTTAAGTCGTCATAAAAAAGAGGATTTAGTTAAAGCTTTATCGTTTACCTAGATCATCATACTATCAATAGTAGTCAACATTTAGAATTACTTTAATCGCTCTAAATTGAGCAACAGCCTCAAAACTATTCATTATTTTATGGATAGTTTTTTTTGTGTTTACAAGAGATGTAGTATTCGGAATTTTAATGAGTATTGTACGTATGTATTCATTCCTAATTCTACTTATTGCTGGTTCCTCCGGCCCTAATACTGGCATATTCAAATTTTGACTTAATACCTGATATAACCAAGCTGAACCTTCGTTAACTTTGTCATAATTACGCTGTTTAAGTGTTAGTTTGATCAACCTAAAATAAGGAGGGTATTTATAAATTTGACGGTCATACAGTTGTTCCTGATACATTCCGTTGTAATCATTATGAGTTACTTGTTGTATTGTATTGTGATTGGGATTATAGGTTTGAATAATTACTTTACCTTGTTTTACAGATCGTCCCGCACGTCCTGCAACTTGAGTCATCATCTGGAAGCTTCTTTCAAATGCTCTAAAATCTGGATGAAATAACATATTATCAGCGTTCAAAATTCCTACTAAAGTAACATTATCAAAATCCAACCCTTTGGCAAGCATTTGAGTACCAACTAAAATATCGATTTCTCTATTTTTAAAACTATCAATAATTTTTTCAAAACCAAATTTTCCTCTTGTAGTATCTTGATCCATCCTACCTATTTTTGAATTTGGAAACAAAACAGCTAATTCTTGTTCTATTTGCTCCGTTCCAAATCCTTTTGTAATCAAATCCAAACTTGAACAAGCATGACAATTTGTAGGCTTAGCCATACTATAGCCACAGTAATGACAGCGCAATTGATTCTTATTTTTATGAAATGTCAAACTTACATCACACTGCTGGCAATGAGGCACATGCCCACAAGTAATACACTCCATTACAGGAGAATAACCTCTCCTATTTTGAAACAAAATAACTTGCTCGCCTAAAACTAGTGCATCCGTAATAGATTGAATAAGATCATCACTAAAATGACCTTGCATTTTCTTTCTAAAATACTTATCTTTTAAATCAACTAATTCTATTTGTGGCATCATCACATTTCCATGACGCTGGCTAAGTTTTACCAGTCCAAACTTACCTGATTTAGCATTGTAATACGTCTCTATACTGGGAGTAGCAGATCCTAATAAAACCTTAGCTTTATAGGCTTGAGCCAAAACTATAGCTGCATCACGTGCGTGATAACGTGGCGCAGGATCAACTTGTTTGAAAGTTTGTTCATGTTCTTCATCAACAATTAGCAATCCTAAATTTTGAAAAGGTAAAAACAAAGCCGACCTGGCTCCTATTATTACCTGTGCTTTATCAGATTTTTGTAAAACTTGATTCCAAACCTCAATACGTTCATTATTATTATACTTTGAATGAAAAACAGCTACTTTATCACCAAAATAAGCTCTCAACCTGCCCACTAACTGCGTAGTCAAGGCTATCTCTGGAAGTAGATACAAAATTTGATTTCCTGATTTAAGGTATTCTTCTATGAGCTTTATGTAAATTTCAGTTTTTCCGCTAGAAGTTACTCCATGCAACAAACAAACCTCCTTAGTAGAAAAATCATCTTTAATTTCACTTAATGCAAGCTGCTGATACGTATTTAATTCAAGCAAATCCTCATTCAATTTACCTTCAAAAAGCACTCTGTCTTGTTGTAAATAATAATCTTCAAAAATCTCTTTCTCAATTAATGCCTTTACAATTACAGAAGACGAATGGCTTACTTCAATTAATTTTTTTACAGTAATAGGTTTCTTTTCAGTTGCACTTATTTGAAAATAAGACATCACAACATCTCTTTGCTTTGCAGCATTTTTTAAAGTTTCTAACAATTCATTCAATCCCTGATTCGAATCAAATTTAGGATGCAATCGAACATAGCGAACCAACTTAGGCTTATAATTTTCTTGAACTTCTTCATGAAGAACTAGAATATTTTTATCAACTAATTTTTGAATAACAGGAAAGATATTTTTTTTATTCAAGATGGAAATTATATCCTGAATTTTCAAAGAACTTTGTTGCTGAAGTGCTTCGTAAACAAGGAACTCATCATCTGATAATTGATTAGGATCAACAAAAGAATTACTTTTTTGCGAGATAACTGTTTCACTCTCTAGAAGCAAAGCGCTTGGCAATGCTCCTCTGTATACATCCCCAATAGCACACATATAGTAGGATGAGATCCATTGCCAATGCTGAATTTGAATTTCAGTTACTATAGGAGCTTCATCAAGAATTTGGTTTATGTCTTTAGCGTCGTATAGCGAAGGTTGATTTTGATGAATTTCTACAACAAGTGCCGTGTAAACTTTACTTTTCCCAAACGGAACGGCAACTCGCATTCCCTTTTTTAGAAAATGGAATTCAACTTCAGTTACAGCGTATGTAAAGGTTTTAGCTAAGGAAAGCGGTAAGATTACTTCAACAAAATACATCAATTTTACAATTAAGAGTTATGAGTTTGAGTTATGTAATATAGTAAACTCATAACTCTTATTGTTTTTATTATCTAACTCTATTCCAGGTTTGTGTTCTTCCAAACAAAGATACGCCAATGTAACCGCGAACATTTAGTTTGTCATTCCCTTCAAGAGCAATAAAACATTTATACTGCTTACCTGTAACTGGATCCAAGATTTTTCCTGAATTGTATTCTTTACCATCTTTTTTAAGACCTTTGATGATAACTAAACCCATAATAGGTTTATTTTTCTCTTCTCCTGTACATGCTGTACAAACACTTTTCTTCTTTTCTACATCAATAATATCAATGATTTTACCATAAATCATCCCTGATCGTTCGTAAATTTCTACAATAGATTTGGCTTTGCCGGTTTCATCATCAATAGTTTTCCATTTTCCTAAAACTGATTGATTTTGACCATAAAAACACACGGAAAAAAATAATGCAATAATTGTAATCGTATTTTTCATTTTCTTGATTTTTGCGCCTTTTATTAGGCGACGCTGTCCAAAACAGCTTTTATAATTAAACACTTACTCACTCTTTAATTTCAACTTATTGATGGTTGCATTCAACTCAAATCCTAAAAGTAAAATCATGCAATTGATCCAGATGTAAAACATCAATATTAATAAGGTTCCTATTGAACCGTACAATTCATTGTATTTTGAAAACTTTACAACCCAAATACCAAATAGATACGAGTCTAAAATGATCAAAATTGTGGTAAAAACTGAACCAATTGATATGAAAGCCCTATTTTTATCATGTTTTGTTCCAAATTTAAACAAAATGGAAGTAGTCATTAAAATCATCAAAATAACGAAGGCATACCTTCCTAGAACTATCAATTGAATTTGATCACTAAAAACTGTCTTCTGCAAAAGCACTTCAAATACAACGATAGTTGCAACCGTTACAATTAACAAAAAAGACAACAACATTGACATTCCCAAAGCAACAATATATTGTCTAATAAAACCTCTTTTTACCAGTACATGCCTAGAAGTTTCAAAACCTCCTAAAATTCCATTTAATCCATTTGCCATTAAAAAAATAGACAAAATAAATCCAGATGACAATAAACCTGAGTCACTGTTATTCAAAATATCACTTATTATTTTATAAATGGCATCATACGTATTTGGCGGCACTCCATCTTTTACAAATAGCAAAAAATCTTCTTGAAAACCATCAATAGGTATGAACGGAATAAGATTTAATATAAACAACGCAAAAGGAAACAAAGCCATAAAAAAACTAAATGCAACAGCACTAGCATGATAGGTTACCGCACTTTCAATAATCCCTATAACGTACAGTTCAATTAAATAATAAAGAGACAAGCCTTGTAGCCATGGTAGTTTTATTTTTTTTAAACCAATAACTACATTCCTTATAAGAGGAATTTCAAGTAATCTGTCTTCCGTTTTTTTACTCATATTGCTTTTAAACTCAAATCCATGTTATAAACTGAATGTGTTAAAGCCCCTGATGAAATATAATTTACGCCACACTCTGCATAATTACGAATCGTTTCTTCATTAATATTGCCTGATGATTCTGTTAAACACTTAGATCCAATTAAAGCTACTGCTTTTTTAGTATCCTCAAAATTAAAGTTATCAATCAATATTCTGTAAACTCCATCGTTTTCCAAAATTTCTTTAATTTCTTCTAAATTTCGAGCTTCTACTATAATTTTTAAATCTAGATCATTAGCCTCTAGAAATGCTTTAGTTTTGGCTATAGCCAAAGAAATTCCACCAGCAAAATCATTGTGATTATCCTTAAGCATTATCATATCATACAACGCAAAGCGATGATTTTCTCCTCCTCCAATTTTTACGGCCCATTTTTCACAAGCTCTAAAGCCTGGTGTGGTCTTTCTAGTATCTAAAATTTTTGTATTTGTACCTTCAAGCAAAGCAACAAACTTCTTAGTTTTTGTTGCTATAGCTGACATGCGTTGCATGGCATTCAAAACAACGCGTTCTGATTTTAAAATGGATTGAGAACTACCCGATACATAAAACACAACATCTCCTTTAACTACAGCAGCACCATCTTCAATAAAGGTTTCAACAATCAAGCGAGGATCAACATATTGAAAAACCATTTTAGCAAATGCTACTCCTGCAATGATACCATTTTCTTTTACTAATAATTTAGCTTTACCGCTAGCCGTCTCAGGAATACAAGCTAAAGAGCTGTAATCACCAGGCCCAACATCTTCTCTAATGGCATTTTCGATAAGTAATTGTAACTCTTCTTGAAATTTTTCTTCGCTAATCATAGTAAAAAATTTAACTGCTAAAGTAAGATATTATTTCTCTAAAATAAAACATCTCAAGCGCCTTATTTTAAAAACTGTTGCTTAAAAGTGTAACCAATTGATATTTTGACTAAACCCCTTTTTCAATACGAATCAAATAAAAAAATGCAACCATCAATAAACTTGAAACTATTCATCAACAAGATTTGAAATTTAAGAAAGCCTCCTTGTTAAACTTTGTGAATTTTGTATCTTTGAAATGAATTTTTTGAACCTATCATGAAAAAAATATACGCTTTAGCACTCCTATCTAGCTTGTTAATTGTTTCTTGTAAAAAAGAAGCCGAAACGACTCCTATTCTAAAAAAGAATGTAGTCCCATTTACTGAAGTGGGAAATCAAATGAAAAATGAAGCCGCAATTGCAAATCAGCCTCAACAAAAAGTATTAACAAACTCGGTGCCAAATACTGCTCCTGTACAAAAAGGTATGAATCCTGCGCACGGACAACCAGGTCATCGATGTGATATTCCTGTAGGTGCACCTTTAAAAAGCACTCCTGCTCCTAGCACTCCAACACCTAGACCACAAACTGTAACTGCACCTGTAAACACAGTTACAACTGTTACAAAACCTGCAGAAAACACTGTTACTCCCGAAGGGATGAATCCTCCTCATGGTCAAGAAAACCATAGATGTGATATTGCTGTAGGAGCTCCATTACCTAAACAATAGTTGTTAGGACTTTAATTATTTATACACTTGTAGATGGAACCATTACTGCTATTTCATTTTGATCATAGTTGTGACTTGTCACAATGGAGAATTGTAAATGACTCCGTGATGGGTGGTGTATCTAGTAGTTTCATTATCTGTAATACCGATGGGAAAGGCCTCTTTACTGGAACTGTTTCTTTGGAGAATAACGGCGGTTTTTGTGCTGTAAAATACACTTTTGATTCGTTATCATTGCAAGATCCAAAGTCATTTTCTGTGAGATTAAAAGGTGATGGAAATGTATATCAATTTAGGGTGAAAAATAAAATAAGCGAAGCTCATTCTTATGTTTTTGCATTTGAAACCACAACAGATTGGCAAACTATAAATATTCCCATCAGTGAATTGAAACCAGCGTTTAGAGGTCAAAAACTGAACTTACCGCAATACAATGGAGAAAACTTAGAAGAAATTACTTTCTTAATTGGCAATAAAAAAAATGAGACTTTTGAGTTAGCAATAGAAAGCATTACTATCATATAGGTATTACAATCGCCAAGAAAAAAAACTTAATTTTTCTTTGTGAATTATAAAAAAATCAGATGAATATTAAACTAATAGCCATTGGCAAAACAGACAATAAAGAATTGCAATCTTTAATCAATGATTACACCAAACGAGTGTCCTTTTACATCAAATTTGATTTAGAAATTATTCCTGACATCAAAAATGTAAAGAATTTATCTGAAAGTCAGCAGAAGGAGAAAGAAGGAGAATTGATTTTAGCAAAAATAAATCCTACTGATCAACTTATTTTGCTAGATGAAAATGGGAAAACCTTTTCGAGTGTACGTTTTTCCGAAGAACTTCAAAAGAAAATGAATTCTGGAGTAAAAACTTTAGTTTTTGTTATTGGCGGTCCTTATGGTTTTTCAGATACTGTTTATGCTAAGGCACAAGGAAAAGTATCATTGTCTTTAATGACTTTCTCCCATCAAATGGTTCGGTTGTTTTTTATAGAGCAATTGTATCGCGGCTTCACGATTTTAAGAAACGAACCGTATCATCATCAATAACTAGCTTAATAAATAAATTCTTGATTGGTTTTAGAGTTTAATTTTGAACTTTCAAGTTGAATTTTATTTTGCAAATAATTACCAAATGTCATGTTTTTATCAAAACAAAAAAAGTAGTGGCTGGGTTTATTATTTGATATTTTTTCTAAATAAGATTTCAGCTCTTCTTGCTTAACCAAGATACCATCAACTAAAATTTGATTGTTTGCTTTAAAAGTTACAGCAACTCTAGCATTTGGTTTTTCCGCTTTATAATACACATTTGTAAAAGGAATAAAAGCTAGATTTTCACCAATTGTATCTGCGTAGGAATAATAATTTTCGGCCTTTTCATTCTTGTGTGCTTTATCTTCTTGCTTTTTTTGTTGCAATTTTATTATTTCTGGAATTACGAGTCGTAACGGTAAGCGTTTGTCAACATTTAAAATCCAATTGGTCGAAATAATACTGTTTTTCCTGTTCACTACGGCAAGTGTATCCTTGCCCTTTGTTCTAAAAAAAATATAAATGGGTGATAAATCAGTTACCTCCTTAACAATAGTCAAATTAGACTTTGGTAACAAAACCTCCTCTTGTTTTCCGCATGAAAACAGCACAAATAATGCTAATACTATAAAATATTTCATCTTTTAAGAATTAAGCTTGTTGTACAAAGTCACGCATTCCATCGCTTCTTTTACATCATGAACACGAAGAATTTTGGCACCCATGGTCAATGCTAAAGTATTCATAACGGTTGTGCCATTGAGCGCGTCCTGAGCTGTACAATTTAATGATTTATAAATCATAGACTTTCTTGAAACCCCTACTAAAACAGGTACATGTAAACTAGAAAATAATTCTAATTTACTAAAAACTTCAAAGTTTTGAACCGTAGTTTTGGCAAAGCCAAAGCCAGGGTCTACAATTATATCATTAATTCCTAAAGCTCTAGCTTGTGCTACTTTTTCAGAAAAATAAAATATCATTTCTTTTGCAATATCATCATAATCAGTGAGCGACTGCATAGTTTGAGGATTTCCCCGCATGTGCATCATTATGTAAGGAACGTTATACTTAGCGATGGTTTCAAGCATTTTAGTGTCTAAATTCCCTGCGGCAATATCATTTATTAGAGCTGCTCCACTCTCAATTGTGGCTCGAGCAACTTCGCTTCTAAAAGTATCTATGGAAAGGATTGTATCTGGAAAATGTTTTAGAACCAAATCTACAACAGGCACAATTCTAGAAATCTCTTCCTTTTCCGAAACAAATTCAGCATTTGGCTTACTAGAATACGCCCCAATATCTATAAAAGTTGCACCTTCAATCCGCATCTTCTCGACTTGAGAAAGAATATCAGATTCATGTTTATATTTTCCTCCATCAAAAAAAGAATTAGGTGTTACATTTAAAACTCCCATTACTTTGGGCGTTGACAAGTCAATAAGTAATCCTTTACAATTAATAGTCATTATGTGTGTTTCAGTGTTTGTTTGTAGGTAAAAGTGCAAATGCCAACATCATTTACATTCAAGTATGATAATCAAAGTATGGTTAAGCGTTTTTGTACTTTGTACTTCAATCTTAATTCTTTACTTTTGAAAAAATTTGAATACAAATATACATCAATAATGAAGAATACTTCAAAAGAATATGACGGGGTTATAACCATATGTCGTACACTATTTGTTAACAAAATGAAAGATTACGGTTGTGCTTGGCGCATACTTAGACTTCCTTCGTTGACAGATCAAATTTACATCAAAACCCAAAGAATTAGAAGTTTACAAGAAAATGAAGTTCGTAAAATTGATGAGGACGAAACTGGAGAATTCATAGGAATTATAAACTACTCCATCATGGCTTTGATTCAGCTTGAACTTGGAGTAGCAGATCAACCCGATTTAGAAGTGACACACGCTACTCAATTATACGATGCTAAAATTGAATTGACTAAAAAACTCATGGAGGATAAAAATCATGATTACGGAGAGGCATGGCGTGAAATGCGCGTAAGTTCTCTTACTGATTTGATTTTACAAAAATTACTTCGCGTGAAGCAAATTGAAGACAATAAAGGAAAAACATTAGTCTCTGAAGGCATTGACGCTAATTATCAAGACATGATAAATTATGCTGTTTTTGCCTTAATTTTAATGGGTTTTGGAAATAAATAAGAACTACTAAGTACTCAATATGAAAAATATTATAACTCAATTTTCAAGAATTTTTGTTGGAATCCTGTTCATTATTTCAGGATTGATAAAACTCAACGATCCGATAGGCTTTTCATACAAACTAGCGGAATATTTTAGCGAACCCGTTTTAAATATGCCTATTTTTATACCGCTTTCATTATCACTTGCCTTATTCCTTGTGATTCTAGAGGTGGTTTTAGGGATCATGTTGCTCATTGGTTACAAATCTAAATTTACAATTTGGAGCTTACTTATACTCATTGTTTTGTTTACCTTTTTAACCTTTTACTCCGCTTATTTTAATGTGGTCAAAGATTGTGGTTGTTTTGGCGATGCTTTAAAGCTAACACCTTGGCAATCCTTCACCAAAGACATTGTCTTATTGTTCTTTATACTTGTCTTGTTTTTCAACAAAAAACTAGTGAAACCATTATTTCCTGGAATTCTTCAAAACGCTATTTTTGTATTGAGCATCTTAGCTTGTTGCTTCTTGGGATATTGGGTACTTAACCATTTACCTGTCATTGATTTTAGACCATACAAAGTGGGAAACAACATTCAAAAAGGAATGCGAATTCCTGATGGTGCTCAAAAATCAGTTGTTGAAATGATTTTCATTTACAAAGTGGGTGCTGTAGAAAAAGAATTTACCGAAAAAGATTTGATGTCAATTCCTGCAGGTGCTGTTTTTGTGGACCGAAAAGACAAAGTAATTTCTGAAGGGTACGTACCTCCTATTCATGATTTTACAATGGAAAAAGACGACACTGATTATAAGGATGAATTTCTTCAAGAACCAAAACTCATAATGATTACAGCGTATGACTTAGATTTAGTCGACGCAACTGGGATGCAAAAAGCAGAAAAGCTAAAACAAGAGGCTGTAGCCAAAGGATATAAAGTAATAGGTTTAACTGCCTCTGCTCCAGAAAAATTAGAGTCTGCTAAGAAAAAATTCAATTTTACATTTGACTTTTATTTTTGTGATGCCATTACGGTTAAAACCATTGAAAGAGCAAATCCAAGTATCATAATCCTAGATAAAGGAACTGTCATTCAAAAAGTTCATCATAATGATATTGATCAATTAAAATTATAATTTCATCCTATGTTTCAAGAAAAAAGTCTTAAAGTAAATACCCTTTAAGACTTTTTTGTTTTTGTAGCTTTTTGAAAAAATACTACATTATTATCAAGCATTTATAATCTTTACAACTTTAAATAGAGTTACTATCAATTTTAATTGTAATTTTATTCTTTATTAATAAAAAAACAAAAACATGAGTAAAGGAGTAGTTAAATTCTTCAATGAAGCTAAAGGGTTTGGATTCATTACAGAAGAAGGTTCAGGAACAGATCATTTTGTACATATTTCTGGTATAGTAGATCAAATTCGCGAAGGTGACACAGTAGAATTTGAATTAGAAAATGGAAAAAAAGGATTAATTGCAGTCCAAGTTGTAGTAATCTAACATTAGGTACACTAAAAAATTAAAGCTCGTTGGTTTTTCCATCGAGTTTTTTTTTGCTTCGAGCTCTCATTCTGAGATAGCGATACATCAAAATAATTGCACGATCTTAAACTATATCGATATTGTAGTATTAATTTCGAAAAATGACATCAAATTCTATTTTTAGGACTACAGCTTTCAAATTCTTTGATTAACTTTGTTTAAAACAAATATAAAAATGAAAAAAATAATAGCTTTATTAGTAGTATTTGCAACCTTTTCTTGCACTACAAATGCTCAAAAAACTGAATTCACAAAGAAAGCATTGACCGAAACATTGTTAGCAACTAATGGCAGTCAAGTAGCATTCAAAAACATTCTAAAAAAACACAAAGGAAAAACACTTGTTATAGAAGTATGGGCTTCATGGTGTGGTGACTGTGTAAAAGCAATGCCGAAATTAAAAGAGCTTCAAGCAAGTAATCCAGATATTGATTATGTATTTATATCAATGGATAAGACTGCCGATAAATGGAAAGAAGGAATTGAAAAACACCAACTAAAAGGCGATCATTATATGGCTAATGACCAAATGAAAGGTGTATTTGCTAAAGAAGTTGATGTTGACTGGATTCCGAGATACATTATAGTGGACAAAAATGGAAAAATTGTTTTGTACCGAGCTATAGAGACAGATTTTGAAAAAATAAATGAAACTTTAAAAAGTTTAAAAAAATAACAATCAAAATGCTTTTAGCATTATAAATTTATAAGATAACCGTACCATGAGAAAAAAAATTGTAGCTGGAAATTGGAAAATGCATAAAAATGCAGAACAAACTGAGGATTTATTGAACGAGTTAATTGCAAAGTTACCAACTGAAACAAATGCACATGTTATGGTTGCACCTACATTTGTTAACCTAGCATCAGCAGTGGATCACTTAGAGTTTACCAATATTGAAGTTGCAGCTCAAAATCTTCATGCAGCAGAGGGCGGTGCATTTACTGGAGAAATTTCGGCAGATATGTTGAAAAGTGTAGGTGTTACAAATGTCATCTTGGGTCATTCAGAAAGAAGAGCTATGTTTCACGAAACTGACGCTGTGATTGCTGCAAAAGTGGATACTGCTTTAAGACATGAAATGACTGTTTTATTCTGCTTTGGAGAAGAATTAAAAGACAGACAAACTGGAAACCATTTCAACATAGTAGAAAATCAATTGCGTGATGGATTGTTTCACATTGAAGCAAAAAATTGGGACAAAATTGTTTTGGCTTATGAACCCGTTTGGGCAATTGGAACTGGAGAAACAGCATCTCCAGATCAAGCACAAGAAATGCATCAATTCATAAGAGAAACCGTAAGAAAATCTTTCGGAAATGATATTGCTGACAATGTATCTATACTTTACGGTGGTAGCGTAAAACCAGACAATGCTGTTGAAATATTCTCAAAGCCAGATGTTGATGGAGGATTAATAGGAGGAGCAGCATTAAAAGCTGATGATTTTGTTGCAATTGTAAATTCAATATAAATCCATATAATCTTAAACTAAAAGCGGTACATTCTAGATGCACCGCTTTTTTTTATATCCCAATTTCTATTTGAAAGCGCAAAAACCAATTGTTTCTTTTGTCTCCATTAAAATAATGAAGTGTATCAAAAGTGAGTTCACTTTGAACTTTAAAAGCATGTTCCCAAATATACTTAGTCACACCGATACTGTATTGTTTTGCATTAGGAGCTAAACTTTTAATATCATCACCCACTTTTTGACTGGAGAAACGACTTATGAATTCATAATTTGATGGGAAATTATAACTCAATTGATAATCAAATCCTTCACCAACAAAAGCATAACTCACCTGAGAAATATCTAATGGATTGATAGTAATTGCATTTTTTGATGTTGAACGTGACATATAACTCGACATTGCAGCCCACCCATTGTACTTGAACATGGCATCAATCAAAACTGATTTCATAGTTCTTTCTTGGAATAAATCATTTCCAAGTTGACCTTGTGTACGTTTTGCATTATTATTTTGTTGAAAAGCACCAGACAACATAAATTTAGGTTTCTTTTCGCGAACAATATCTCCCTCAAAATAAGTCCCATCTCTTGAAAAAGCTCCAAACGGCAATAGCTCTACTTTTGTGGTTACTGCAATACCTGCATCAGCATTTCCGGTTATATTACGTCCTTCTCCAGTTGATAACGCTCCTTTGAAATTATAAGAAAAATCATTTTGAAATTCATTGATATTGTGCACCTGAAAACCAAAATCCCTATCAATTGTAAACTTAGAATTATTAATTGATCTGTCTGTAAGTTGCAATCCTCCCGAGGAATTTACACGTTGCCTATTGCCGGGAAGTTTTGTTTGACCAAAACTTAAATTCCAATTTTTGTTCGGTCTATAAAAAACAACTGCGTCCCTAATTATATTTAGATTTTCACCATCTTTGATTTCGCCTACATCACCCGGAGCAAATGAAAGTTGAATAGCATATAAAAACTTTGGCGAACCCACATACCCATCAAAACGTAATCTCAACCTGCGTATTTGACCGTCGTATCCTGCTGGTTCATCTTCATTATTTATGTAGGATACTCTGTTTTGTATTCTAAAACGAATATTCATTTGAAATAAACTATCAGGAGATGTAATTCCAATACCTTTTCCAAAACTATAATAAGGCAAAGCTGATAATTTTAAATCATTATCTGCTTTGTTTTGTTGTATTGAAACCTGAGCAAAAACAACTACTCCAATCATAAGGAATAGCAGTAAAATAAGTTTTTTCATTATAAAACACTGTTTGATGCACAAATGTAAAATAAATTTTAAATTACAAATGCCAATTAGTGCGTGATTCTTACCTTTGCAAAAAAACTATCATGTCAAACATATATATTGGATATCATTTTACAATAAGTCCAAAAGAAATCGGATCTGAAATATTAATAGCTGAATTAGGAGAAAAAGCATTTGAGAGCTTTACCGAAACTGAAAATGGAATTTCTGCTTTTGTTCAGAAGGATTTGTGGGACGAAATGATTTTGGATGACATTCAAATATTGCAATCTGAGGAGTTTACAATTGATTACACTTTTGAAGAAATTGAGCAAGTAAACTGGAATGAAGAATGGGAAAAAAACTTTGATCCTATTGATGTCGATGGAAAATGCCACGTTCGAGCGCCTTTTCATCCAAAAACCGATGCAGAATATGATATCATTATAGAACCGAAAATGAGTTTTGGAACGGGTCACCATGAAACCACACACATGATGATTCAGCATTTATTAGAAATAGATGTTACCGGAATGAAAACACTTGACATGGGTTGTGGTACTGCCATTCTTGCCATTCTTGCCGAAATGAAAGGAGCTCAACCGATTGATGCTATTGATATAGACAACTGGTGTTATCTTAACTCAATAGAAAATGCAGAACGCAATAATTGTACTCATATTACCGTTTATGAAGGTGAAGCTTCATTACTTGAAGGTAAAAATTACGATTTAATAATTGCAAATATCAACCGTAACATTTTACTTAATGACATGAGTGCGTATGTAAAGAGTTTAAACACAAACGGAACCTTGCTCCTAAGCGGCTTTTATGAAGAAGACATCCCTTTTATTGATGCTTCTTGTCAAGAAACCGGTTTGAAATATGTTAAAAAATTTCAAAGAAACAATTGGGTCTCTTTAAAATATGTAAATGAGTAGTATTATTTTTTTATTAATTACGAAAGTATAAAAACCTACAAAATGAGTATTAAAGAAAAAGTAAGAGAAAGAGTAAGTTTAAAAGAATTAATTAGTTTAGACAATGAAATAGTAGTTTACAACGATGATGTAAATACTTTTGAGCATGTAATTGAAACTTTAATCCGAGTTTGTAATCATACTCCCGAACAAGCAGAACAGTGTTCCTTAATTGTACATTATAATGGGAAATGTACCGTAAAAACGGGCCCATACGATAAATTAAAACCACAATGTACTCAATTATTAGAAGCAGGGTTAAATGCGGAGATAATTTAAGAATAATAAAACTTCACTTTATGAAATAAAATACTGTGAAT
>NZ_QKNZ01000029.1:0-21753 GCF_014156605.1 Flavobacterium sp. SOK18b | reverse complement strand
TAATTTTTAAATCTTTTAATAAAGTATAAAATGTTAAACATCGTTTTAGTAGAACCTGAAATTCCAAATAATACTGGAAATATAGGTCGATTGTGTGTGGGTACTGAAAGTCGTTTGCACCTGATTCATCCTTTTGGTTTTGTTATCAATGATAAAAACCTCAAACGATCCGGACTAGATTATTGGGTGCATCTTGATGTTACGGAATACCAAAATGTCGCAGAGTGGATGAAAGTAATTCCAGATACTTCAAGAGTTTTTCTAATGAGTTCACATGCAGCCCATTCTTATTTGAATATCGAATTTCAAGATGGTGATTGGTTGGTTTTTGGCAAAGAAAGTGTGGGCTTGAGCCAAGAAGTATTGGATTTGTTTGCCAAAGAAAATCAACTTAAAATCCCAATGTCACCTTTAATAAGGAGTTTTAATATTGCTAATTCTGTTGCTTTTGTAGTAGGAGAGGCGAAAAGGCAAATTGGGTTGATTGTCTAATGTGCACCCTGAGTAACAAGGGATTTTTAGTCGGTAAAATTTTGAAAATAGGGGTTAGAGGGCTTGCTAGGAAATCACAAACTTCCCTTTTTCAGTATCAAAAACAATATGTTCATCTTTAAAAAGGGTATTAAAACTTCCTTTTTTGATCAAGTTACAGGGTTCATCTTGTACTACATTTTCAGGAGTCATAATAATCATTTCGTCGCTCATTTGTATCGCCATATCAATGTCATGAGTAGAGAACAAGATGCATTTACCTGTTTCATGTGTTAGTTTTTTCAGCAATTTTAATAGCGCCACTTTATGAAGTAAATCCAGGTGCGTGGTGGGTTCATCCAGAATGATTAGTGGGGTATCTTGTGCTAATGCTCTTGCAATTAATACTTTTTGCAATTGTCCGTCACTTATTTCATAATGCTTTTTATCAGCCAAATGAGAAATTTTCGTCAATTGCATTGCTTCCTTGATCTTGTCACTATCCTCTGAAGATAATTTACCTATCCAGTTGGTGTACGGTTGCCGTCCTAAAGCAATTAGCTCATAGACAGTTAAATTGCTTGGCGGAAGTTTCTCTGTAAGTACAATGCTTAAATTTTTGGCCAAAGCCAAAGAATTGTAGGAAGAAATATTTTTCTGAAGCAATAAAACTTCTCCAGATAGAGGTTTTTGTATGCCTGTAATGGTTTTTAATAAAGTTGATTTCCCAATCCCATTTGAACCAATAAGTGCAATGAGCTTGCCTGTTTTTAATGCAATTGAAACATCAGCGGCAACCACAACCAACTCTTTTTTATGAGAGTAACCAATGCTAATTTTTGATGCTTCTAGTAGTATTGAGTGTTCCATTAGCCTATCATTTTTTGTTTTCGAACCAAGAGCCAAATGACCATTGGCGCCCCGATAATGGACGTGATGGCATTTATGGGTAAGCTAAGATTCAAGCTTGGTATTTCTGAAAGTAAATCACAAATGAGCATGATACTACCTCCAAAAATTAAAGTACTCCAAAATAGTATGGTATGATTGCTAGTTTGAAAAATCAACTTGGCTAAATGTGGCACAGCAAGTCCTACAAAAGCTATTGGTCCAGCAAATGCTGTAATGCTGCCGGCTAAAATACTAGTAGCAACAATGATGATCAATCTTGATTTTTGATAATCTAAACCTAAACTGCGGGCATAATTTTCGCCAAGTAATAAAGCATTCAATGGTTTTATGCTTACCACACTCAAAAAAAGCCCTATAATTACACAAACAGCCAGCACAAATACGGATGGCCAAGATAAATTTCCCAAACTGCCCATAGACCAAAACGTGAATTTTTGTAATTGCTCAGCGGTACTCATATATGATAATACTCCAACAATGGCACTGGTAAAACTCCCAAACATAAGCCCTACAATGAGTATGGCCATGGTATCTCTTAGTTTTTGTGAAACAAATAAAACTGCAAGTAAGACTAATGAACTTCCTATTGTAGAGGCAATAACTACGCCGTACGCCGAAAGTAAAAAAGGAGTTAAGAAAGCCGGAAGCATTCCTGCACCCAGAATTACAAACGCTACCCCCAAACTGGCACCTGAGCTTAAACCCAATACATAAGGTCCTGCTAGAGGATTTCTAAACAAAGTTTGCATTAATAAGCCACTTATGGACAACCCCATACCTGCAAGAATTGCGGTTATGGCTTTTGGCAAGCGGTAATTCATGATGATATATTCCCATGTTGTTTTGCTAGCTTGACCTCCCGTTAGACTCGTTGCCACATCCTTAAACGGAATGGATATGGATCCAAAACTAATGTTCATAAAAAACAATAGCACAAGTACGGTAGCAAAAAAAAAGAATAAAATGGTATTTCGTTTGTGTGTATCCAACGCTTATTTTTTAGAGTAAAAACCCTTTATTTTTTTAATGTAAAATTTCAAGTATCGATATAGTTCTTATTACTTTAATTTTTCGGCAAAAGTAAAAGTATAATTTGGTAATAATTCTGGATGAAATATTTTAATGTAATCTTTTAAAACTAAATCAGGACGGCTTGTTGCTAATTCATAATAGACAGTTCCTCCAGTTGGTCCCACTTTACTCTCAAAAGTATATACATTTTTAGCTTTTAAGGCGTCAAATTGATTGTAATGCGGGTTGCTGTTTTCAAACTCTTTGTTGGTGTTAAAAGAGCCTGTTGCAATCCAATATTTAGCAGTTCTTGCTTTTTCTAAAATTTTTTCAAATGGTAGACTTAAACTTCCTGTACCTTTAATGTCAGCCCATAAATAATTTGCTTTTGCATCCATCATAAACTGCGCTACCCAGCTGTTTCCTCTTGCTATATACCATTGTTCTTGGTACATAGAACCATACAATACTGTTGAGGTTGATTTTTTTTGAGCTACCAATTGTTGTGCTTCTTTGTAGTTTTTTACTATGGTATCAAAGATGATTTTGGCTTCTTTTTCTTTTCCAAATAAGGCGCCATACAATTTCAGCCATTCTGCTTTTCCTAGTGGTGTTTGCTCCATCCAGTCGGCTTGAATAAGTACTTTAAGACCGCTTTTTTGTAAATTATCGAGTGTAGGATTATTGTTGTCTATGCCAAAGCTTACAATTAAGTTTGGCTCTAGCTCAATGAGTTGTTCTACATTTAATTTTTCGTTTTGACCTAAATTTTTAACTAATCCAGCATCAATACGCTTTCTGGTTTTAACAGATGATATATAATTGGTATGCGGAAAACCCGTAAGTTTTTGTTCTACTTGGAGCATTTCTAGAAACGGAATTATTGTAGTTGAGGTCACAACAATAGATTGTAATGGTACTTGTATTATAGGATGTTTCTTTAAACTATCGGGTACAATACTATTTTTTTCTCGCAGTACGTAGGTGAATTTTTTTTTGGCTTCAGGCCAAGGGTTTGACACCGTAACTATGGAGAATCCTTTGCATTTATGTATCGCCAGTCCTGAGGCGTATTCAATGCTGTTTGCAGCAGTGGTGGAATCAATTGCAGTGGTAGTTTCTTTTTTATTACATCCAATAAAAATTGAAATCATCACAATAAAAAGGGTGCGCTGTATGGAAATTCTCATGGCTTAATTTTTCGCTTGACGCAAAGGTAAATTAAAATTATAAAATTTCTTGTTTATTTTTGGTAGTAAAAAATTGAACAAATACTATATTTACATCATGAATAAGCCAACAAATAAAAGTTGTTCAAATTGTGGAGCGGCTTTTTTATGTCTTGTTGAAAACAGTTGTGTTACTTGCTGGTGTTATGATTTTCCTGTGGTGCATGTATCAGATGTTAAAAAAGATTGTATGTGTCCTTCTTGCCTAGAAAGGAGTTTGCAATTTCAAAAAGATAGTAGTAATGAAAAAGCATCAACAAAAATAGTGACTAACAAAAAGTTAGATTGAAGTAAAAAGGGTCTGGGATACAGTACTGATTTTCCATTTGAAAGTAGAAAAAGAATTTTATAAAGAAAGAAACAAAGAATGATATATTTAATAACTGGTGGTGAACGTTCAGGAAAGAGCAGTTATGCTGAAAGTTTAGCCAAAGAACGTTCCAGCAATCCTATATATGTAGCAACTGCTAGAAAATGGGATGCTAATTTTCAAGAACGAATTGACAGGCATCAAAAAGACAGAGACGAACGATGGGTCAACATTGAAAAAGAAAAGTTTTTAAGTGAAATTGATTTTACAGGTAAAGTAGCCGTAATAGACTGTGTCACGCTTTGGTTAACTAATTTTTTTGTGGATACTAAAAATGATGTTTCTCAGTGTCTGGAACAAGCAAAAGCTGAAATTGATGCTCTTGCAAAACAACAAAACACTACCATTATCATAGTTACTAATGAAATAGGAATGGGCCTTCATGCTGATACCGCTATAGGTAGAAAATTCACAGAGTTGCAAGGATGGATGAACCAGTATATTGCTAAAACGGCAGATACCGTTGTGTTGATGGTATCTGGAATACCCGTTGAAATTAAAAAAGCTCCATGACTCATTTAGAAGAAATTATACAATCTCGCAGAGATACACGTCATTTTACTAACGATGAAGTTCCTGATAAAGTTCTTCAAAAAGCTTTGCAGGCAGGTCATTACGCACCATCTGTAGGACTCACTGATGCGACTAAATATTTCTTGATTAAGTCTCCCCAAATCAAGCATGCAATTAAAGAATTGTTTTTAGAATATGATAAAAAAGCAATAAACTTAACCGATGATGAAACTCAAAAAGAAACCTACAAGGCCTTAAAGCTAGAAGCTATTGAGGAAGCTCCCGTGGGATTAGTAATAGCTTATGACAGATCTGTACTCAATAATTTTACAATAGGTACAGTAGGAAGTAATGAATCTATAAAATTTAGTGCGGTTTGTGCGGCTCAAAACATTTGGCTTTCGCTAACAGAACAAGGATATTCCATGGGATGGGTGTCAATATTAAATTACCACCAATTCAAAACCATTCTAGGATTACCAGAACACATGGAGCCTTTGGGATATTTTTGTGTTGGCAAACCAGCTACAAATTATGAAAACCAGCCCATGCTGCAACTACTCAATTGGAAACAAAAGTCAAAAATTCCTTTAGTTGAAGAAATTTCAGTTTTACATCATATTAAATCTGAAAAAAATTCATGGCAATCTACAAGTTTTGAAATAGAAATACTAGCAAAACAACTTCAAGAAAAGATCGATTCTAAGACTAAGCCTACCGGTTCATTGGGTATCTTAGAAAAACTGGCTTTGCAAATAGGCACCGTTTTTCAATCTCTTGAACCCCAAATACGAAACCCCAATATAGTAGTTTTTGCTGCTGATCATGGAATAGCAAATCATGGAGTTAGTGCTTATCCGCAAGATGTTACTAGGCAAATGGTGACTAATTTTTTAGCGGGTGGAGCAGCAATTAATGTATTTTGCAAGCAGCACAACATTGAACTGTCTATTGTAGATGCTGGCGTAAATTATGATTTTCCTATTAACACAAAACTGATTTCAAACAAAATAGCAATGGGTACTCAGTCTTTTTTACAAGGACCTGCAATGAGTGCAATAGAACTAGAACTATGTTTTAAAAAAGGGAGTGATGTTGTGGCTGCGATTGCTAAAAATGGGTCTAATTGCATTGGTTTTGGCGAAATGGGAATTGGGAACACCGCTACAGCTTCACTTTTGATGAGTGTTTTGATGAATCTGCCGGTTTCTGAATGCGTGGGTAAAGGCACAGGGATAAATGATACCCAACTGCAACATAAAATTGCAATTCTGGAAAAATGTAGCGAAAATTATAATGGGCCACAAGATTTAGAGAGTTTACTTGCTTATTTTGGAGGATTCGAAATCATGCAACTGGCAGGCGGAATGCTAAAAGCAAAAGTAGAGAATATGCTCATTCTTGTAGATGGATTCATAAGTTCAGTAGCTTTTTTAGTGGCTTACACTAAAAACAAATTGGTTTTAGAAAATGCTATTTTTTGCCACTCCTCAGCAGAGCAAGCACACCAAAAAATTCTTGATTTTTTTAACGTTCGTTCAGTGTTGCAACTTGATTTACGTTTGGGAGAGGGTACGGGTTGTGCTCTGGCTCTTCCCATTTTGGAATCGGCAGTTGCTTTTTTAAACGATATGGCCAGTTTTGAATCGGCTCAAGTAGACTCTAAAAACACAAATTAATATTATAAATTTGGCTTAGCTAAAGCATAAAAATGAAAAAAGAAGTACACATATTTTTTACAGCATTGATGTTTTATACCCGTATTCCGTGTCCTAAAAATATCGATCATAACCCGGATTATTTAAACAAGGCATCCCGATATTTCCCTTTAATTGGTTGGATTGTGGGTGCTATGGCTTTTATAGTCTATGCTGCGGCCTCTTGGTTGTGGAATGCTGAGATTGGTATTGTCCTTTCGATGATTGCAAGCATATTGATTACTGGTGCTTTTCATGAAGATGGTTTTGCAGATGTGTGTGACGGATTTGGCGGTGGTTGGACCAAAACTAAGATTTTGACCATTATGAAAGATAGCGCTATCGGTGCTTATGGCGCAATTGGTTTGGTGTTGCTTTTTTTGCTAAAGTTTATGAGTCTAGTCACTATAGTCAAAAGTGAATCGCTATTTACAAACTACCATGCATTTTTCACTTTTTTATTAGTTTTTATAACAGGACATGCTCTTAGTAGATTTGCTGCAATATCAATTGTTTTTACGCATGAATATTCTCGTGAGGATGCTTCTAGTAAAAGCAAGCCCATTGCTCAAAGTTTCTCAAGTAAAGAGGTTATTGGAGCAGCATTTTTTGGATTGCTTCCACTGATTGTGATGTCTTTTTATCAAATAGCATTTCTCTTGGTTTTAGTACCAATATTTCTTACTCGATTTTTTCTAGCCCGTTATTTTCAAAAATGGATTGACGGCTACACCGGAGATTGTCTAGGAGCCACACAACAAGTTTGTGAAGTTATTTTTTATCTTTCAATTAGTGCATTATGGAAATTTATTTAGTTAGACATACCGAGACCGTTTGCGAAAAAGGAATTTGCTACGGCCAATCTGATGTTGAAATTGCGACGCCTTATGAAGCTGTTTTTGATGCTATTTTAAAGCAATTGCCGCAGGATGCATTACTTTTTTCGAGTCCTTTACAGCGTTGTACCATTTTAGCAAAACACATTCAAAATAATTTCGCTATTGCAAATGTGACGCTGGATGAACGATTGATGGAAATGAATTTTGGCGATTGGGAGTTGAAAAATTGGGACAGCATTCCACCCGACGTTTTCACCCCATGGATGACTGATTTTGTCAATGTTTCTGTACCAAACGGCGAATCATTTTTAGACCTCCATAATAGAGTATTGGATTTCATGGAAAATACACTGGATTCCGCTACCACAAAACCCATTATAATTGTAGCACATGGAGGGGTTATTAGGAGCTTTTTGTGTGCAGTTTCTGGCTTGCCCTTACAAGATGCTTTTCAGAATAAAGTAGATTTTGGCGCTGTTGTACGTCTTACTTTATAAAATTATCATTTTTTTTGGTGATTTTCTCATTATAATTTTATCTTTGCTGGCGTAATGAGGTTGTGATTTGATTATTTTCGAATCGCATTAAAAGGGAAGAAAGTGATTGAAAAGCATTTTCTTTAGTTTTTTTCACAATTTATAAGGTGAAATTACTATGGGAAATTCCACCTTCAAAAAGCTAGCGCTGTACCCGCAACTGTAAGCTATAAAGATTGATGTTATCTACAATACCATTGTCCGCCGCGGCGGATGAGAAGGTCAACATCAAGACGCGAGCCAGGAGACCTGCCTATTGCACAGAGTATCAAACTTTCGGGAAAAAAAGTTTGGGTATGGGTCATTCTATGCTTTTCTCCCATTTACTAAATTTTACATTATTAAAATGAAAAAAAAGATCATTCGCATGAGTGCGATTGCGTTGTTTTTTGCTATGAATTCGTATGCACAAGAACAAGAGTCAGAACAATTGAATGAGGTAGTCGTATCTGATTCAAAATTTGCTTTATCCAAAGAAAAATCCGGGAAAGTTATTGTGAAAATTACGGCCAATGACTTAAAACAGAAGTCGGGACAATCACTGGCAGCCGTACTTAGTACTGTGGCAGGTGTTGAAATCAATGGCAATCAAAGCCGTAATGGTAAAGATTTAGGAATTTACATTAGAGGTGGAAGAAACCATCAAGTTTTAATTTTAATTGATGGTGTGCCAGTTACAGATGCGTCAGGTATTAGTTTATCGTATGATTTAAGACTTTTACCCATAGAGCAAATAGAAAGTATTGAAATCATGAAAGGGGCATCAAGTACGCTTTATGGTTCTGGAGCTGCTACAGGAGTGATTAATATTACTTTGAAAAAAGCAGCTAAAAAAGCTATCGCTGGTAATGCATATGTGAATATGGGAACACAAACCACTGCAAAAAATCCAAATTATAATGTACAAGATTTTAGTCAAGGATTTGTTGTTAATGGTGGCGGAAAAAAAGTAAACTATTTTGCTTCGCTAAATAGTACTGAAACTACCGGAATCTCTGAAGCCAAACCCGTAAATTCAAATACTGAATTTGAGAAAGATGGTTTTTCAAGAATCAACTCCGTGATCAAAATTGGAATCAAATCTACAGAACGTTTTTCGGTTGATTTTTTTGCAAATTATGACAAATTAAAAAATGATTTCGATTCAGGTTCTTTTGCTGATGATCTCAACAATTATAGTGCTTCTAGACAATTTAGAGCTGGCTTTACGCCAAAATACAAATACAATAAAGGAGAGTTTGTTGTAAATGCTGCAGGAAATGTGATTGAAAGAGATAATTTTAGCTTTAACTCTCTGTTTTTGGCTAAATCAAGAAGTGTAAATGTAGATGCATTCAACAAATACGAGTTTTCATCACAGTTATTTTTAGTAACAGGAGCACAATTTCAGTTTCATGAAATGTCAAATACAAGTCAATATGACGCCATTACTACTGATGTTGCAAAGTTTAACATGATCGATCCTTATGCTACAGCAGTATATAATTCGGATTTTGGGTTAAACTTAAATGCGGGTTTACGTTACAATATACATAGTAAATACGGTAATAATTTGGTGTACAACATTAATCCATCTTTTAATCTTTCTAGCAATCTTAAATTGCTGGCATCCTACAGCACAGCATTTGTAGCTCCTAGTTTATATCAATTGTACTCTCCGTACGGAGATTTAAATTTAGCTCCAGAAAATGATGTCACTACCGAGTTTGGTTTTGATTGGAGTGTATTAAATAAAAAATTGGTGATTAATGCAGTAGGTTTTCAAAGAGAAGAGACAGATGCCATAGGATTTGACTTGGTTACTTATAAATATTTTAATGTATTAGGAAAAAATAAGGTACAAGGATTCGAAACAATGATTGGTTATTCCTTTACAGATAAAATTAAGTTCAATGCAAATTATACCTTTACAGAGCTTGAAAAACAATCTCGTGTTTTAAATCCAAAACAGAAAGTGAACGCTAATGTAGATATTCAAGCTACTTCAAGATTAGCCTTGAATTTTTCATATCAATTTGTATCTACTCGTTATGTAGAGTTTACAACATATCCAGCTCCTACATTTGATCCCGTTTTAAATGTTGATTTTCTTAAAGATTATCAATTAATAAACACTAATATTAGATATGAATTGATTAAAAACCGTCTTAATCTTTTTGGGGCGGTTGATAATATTTTGGACAAGGATTTTGTAGAGTCTAGAGGTTACGCTACACGTGGAAGAAACTTTAAAATAGGAATGAATTTTCTATTTTAATTGAAAATAATTGTTTGTTAAATTGGAAAAAAAAGCGAGACTCAGTGATGAACGTCTCGCTTTTTTGTTATTATTTGTTTTATTTTAAATCAGCTACAAATGAGAGGATTGTAGTAGCAATTTGATCTTGTTTCTTATCATCAGTCAGGTAGGCTCTGTCAGATGAATTTGAAAGGTAACCTAGTTCAATGAGTACTGCAGGTGACACTGATTTTTTTAAAATTAAAAAAGGTGCTTTTTTAATTTCAGATGGAGCTACCACATTACTTTGTAAAAATTTAGTGCGCAATTCATTAGCGATTTCAATTGATTGATCGTTAACTAATGACTCATTAGCCACATAAAACTCCATTCCTGATTTTACTTCATTGCGACTTTGATTGACGTGTAAGGATATAACTAAGTTGGGTTTAATTTTATTGATGAAATCTGCACGGTCGGAGAGGGATACAAATTGGTCATCATTTCGAGTAAAATGGATTGTTACATTCTCATTTTTATTTAAAAATTTTATTTTCTTAGATATCTGTTCTACAATTTGCTTTTCGGTACTAGTAATTGAAGTGGCACCAAAATCAGTACCGCCATGCCCAGCATCAATAACTACGTGAATTTGCTTGTTGTTCTCTACACTTGGTTTTACAAATGCTAGCGATACCATAGTAGCGCAAGCTAAAAAGAAAGGAATAGCTTTTTTCATTGGTTTTCAGTTTTAGAAGTTAATCTATATAAACTTACAAAAACCACTAATTATTGCATGCTTTTAAATTATTTTACATAAAAGATTGTTTAGCAATCATTTTGTAAAATAGATAAAAAAAATGCCACAAATTCAAAGGGTTGGATCTTCAAATTTGTGGCAAAAAATTAAGTTCTAAATTTTTTATTCTAATGCTTTTAGCAATCCTTCAGGAGCTTTTTCAATATACATTTGGTTCAATCCGTTTACGGCTTGTGAGCTACTGAATTCTTCATAATCAGCTCTTTGTTTTTGAGATATAAGACGACCTGTTCCTGTAATTTTTGCAATTGCAGTTTTCAATAAAGGTTCATCAACATCTCCTAAAACGCCCAGGGTACTTATAGTTTCTTTTTGCAAGAAATCAGGTTGTAAACCATTTTGATAATCTCCAAAACCAACCGAATTAACAATTTTTAATACAATAGGTTGCATAGCATATCTGTGCTTTGGATTTCTGTTGTCTGATCCAAATCCTGGAGAGTCATACAAGGTTACTGAACCTACATTTTTCCCAACGGTAACATCACCTATTTGAATCACGTTGATGTGTGGTTCTAATCCGTTAATTACTAGCTCACTTGCAGATGCTGAACTTGCACTTGTAAGAATATAAACTTTGGTTAAGTTTAAACTATTGATTGCGGCATTATCTATTTTATCAGTAAAATAATTATATAAAGCATCAGGATTCTCTGACTCAAAGTAATCATTGATTTCCTTATTCCATTGTTGTTTTGCAAATACCTTACCCTTAAACTGTCCTGTAATCATACTTGCTAAACGTGTTGCTGTTTGCACAGATCCTCCGCCATTGTAACGCAAATCAAGAACCAAATCTGTAACACCTTCTGACTTTAATGAAGCAAAAGCTTCGTTTAATTTCGTGTCAAAATTTGCTGTAAAAGCGTTGTACATCAAATACCCTATTTTGTGTGTACCTGAAGTAATTACTTTGTTTACCAAAATAGGATTTTCTGTTAAGACTGTTTTTGTAAGGGCTATGTTTTTTCCATTAGTTACAAATGCGCCTCCTGATATATCAGCCATGTTAAGCGTATAATCATTATTAGATCCAAAAAGTAAAGACTGATAATTACTTACTGTAAGTGGAGTTCCATTCACTGCTGTAAAAACATCTCCTCTTTTAATATCTTTAGTAGCTGCATTAGAACCCGGAATAATATAGCGTACAAATCCGAAAATTTCTGATGAGCCAGTTGATTTTCTGCTTAAACCAAACTCAACTCCGTTATTGTTAGTAGTTCCTTGAAATTGTCCTTCTAGCTCTAAATAATCATCAACAATCCAACTGAATCTGTCTTTGTTAGCGTCTACCCGAAGCGCTTCAAATAAACTTTCTGGGGTATTAAAAGTTTGTAAAAAATTATTTAAATTGGTCTGATCTGCAAATCTTGTTTCATCAAGATTGGGAACTTCATCTGTCCATAAATAGTATTGATTCATGCCTTTCCAGACAAAATCTTGTATTTCAAGTGTAGCTGGAGCTGCTACATCGTCATTGTCTTGACACCCTTGTAGCACAAAAAGTGTAATGAGTAACAGTAGGGGAATTTTAAAGTAGGTTTTCATAGGTTTGGTTTATATCCTTATTAACGTAAAAATACTAACTTTAGTTTTAATTTAATAATTTATGTTACAAAATAACTTTTCAATCGTCTTGTATCTATAAGTTGTTAGTAAAACGTGTATGAACCAAAGCGAATTTGTAGTCTTGATCTCTCCATTTAAGGACAAAGTCTTTAGGCTAGCCAAGCGATTATTGCTCAGTAAAGAGGAGGCCGAAGACGCAACGCAAGAGGTTTTGACTAAGTTGTGGTCAAAAAATGATTCTTTAAATAAGTACGGTAGCGTTGAGGCATTTGCAATGACCATGACTAAGAATTTTTGTTTGGATCAACTGAAATCAAAACGAGCTAATAATGAATCATTAGTTCATTCTAATTATGTAGATACTGCACCAAGTCTTGAAAAAAAATTAGAAGATCAAGATAGTCTTAAGTGGGTTGATACTTGTTTAGCTCAATTACCTGAACAGCAACGCATTATTGTTCAATTACGCGATGTAGAGCAATACGAGTTTGAAGAAATTGCTTCATTGTTACAAATGAAAGAAAGCGCAGTACGAGTTTCACTTTCTAGAGCGCGAAAAATAATTAGGGAATACATTATAAAGACACACACCCATGGAAATCAATAAAATTGAGACACTTTTAGAAAAATACTTTGAAGGTGTAACAAGTATTGCCGAAGAGAATGAATTAAGTATTTATTTTTCTTCAAGCGATGTTGCACAACATTTAATACAATACCAACATTTTTTTAAGGGTCTTGATCAGTCAAAAAAAGAGCAGTTTACCCGTATTGTTCCTTTTTATGAACAAAAAAGGCCTGTATTATGGCTTTCCATTGCAGCTTCTGTAGTCGTTGCTGTAGGAGTAGGAAGCTATGCTTTTTTAAATACTGATACTACGCCACCAAAGTCAGATTTAGGAACCTATGAGGATCCCAAAGTTGCCTTTGAAGCTACACAAAAAGCCTTGTCTTTATTATCGAATAATATTAATGTTGGCATAGAAAGTGTACTATATCTAGAGGAGTATCAAATTGCAAAAAATAAAGTATTTAAAAAACCAGTAAGAAAATAAGGCAGTTAAAAAACGCTAGCCTTTTTCAGTTCACATTTAATCATTAATTATCATTTATATCATGAAATCAATCAATCAAAAGGTGCCATTGAGCACAACGAACACAAAAGCTTTTAGCACTATTCAAAAGACATTTACAAAAATTGTGGTAACACTGGCGCTTTTTTTGGCCACAAATTCACTTTTTGCACAAACAGCATTTGACAAATTTGACGGTCAAGTAGAGGTCAAGTCATTTATTGTCAACAAAAAAATGTTTGACTTAATGAGCAAAGTAAAGATGGATGCATCCGATAAAGAAATGCAGCAATACTTAGCTTTAATTAAAAAATTAGACAACTTGAGGGTTTTTACAACCAAGAGTACTCGCGTAGAGGGCGAAATGAAACTAGCAGCTGATAAGTACATTAAAACAGCGGGTTTAGAAGAGTTAATGCGAGTAAATGATAATGGTAGAAATGTAAAAATCCTTGTAAAATCAGGTGCTGGAGATACACAGATACGTGAGTTGTTGATGTTTATTGAAGGAGCAAAAAATGAAGATACTGTTTTAATGTCATTGACTGGGGACTTTGATTTGAATGAAATTTCAGTGTTGACCGATAAAATGCGCATTCCAGGTGGCGACGATTTGAAAAAAGCAAGTAAAGGTAAAAAGTAAGATGAAACTACGATACGGAATTCCCGCACTACTGGCTTTATTTTTGGTAAGTTGCAACAACGAGCCGTCTTTGCAAAAATATTTTGTAGAACATTCAGAAGATAAAAATTTTATTGCCTTAGATGTTTCTCCCGAAATATTGAATGTAGACAAGGCTAAGTTATCTGTAGCTCAAACCGAGGCTTTACAATCTTTTGATAAAATGAACATCTTAGCTTTTAATGCTAATGCGACAAATAAAGCCGAATTTGAAGCAGAGCGCGCAAAAGTAAATCTAATTTTAAAGGACAAAAAGTACCAGCAATTGATGAAATTTGGCTCAGGTAAAGAAGGCGCTTCAGTAAGTTTTGTGGGTACTGATGAGCATATTGAAGAGTTTATTTTTTTTGCCAATAAGAATGAAAATGGTTTTGCCGTTGTACGTGTGACAGGTGACGACATGAATCCCACGGCTGTTATGACCATGATGAGTGTGTTACAACAATCAAATATTGATATGGCTCAATTAAAACCCTTACAGCAATTAATGAAATAATTATTGCTACAAAAAAAGTAAAGCGTCATGAACTCTTGTTGATGACGCTTTTTTTTAGACTTATCTTTTTTTGATAAATAGAATCAATCCCAGGATACTCACTATTAAAATTGCAAGTGCGGCCAAAATCATTGCAGCATCACGCACATTTTTGCCCGCCCAATCTAAAAACAAAAATTTGTGTAGAATTGCAAAAGAATAACCTTCTCTTTTATCTGCGTTTTCTACTTTTGCGGCTAATCTTGAGGTGGCTGTTTCTATAAAATAAGTAGTATTTTCTGGTGTGTCATAAGCAAGTTTTACCACAGGCAAACGCTTGTTTACAAACCCATACTCGCGACTTTCAAATTCGTAAATGGTTTTAGTTTCAACCAATTTTGCGTTTTGTAAAGAAGTTTCAGGTTCATCAGTTTCAGGGATCATTTCGCAACAAGCGGCTTTTGGTGCGCCACCTGTAAAATAATGAGCCAAAAATTCAGCATATTTCACATCCAGATTAGGCGTGATTTGATTGGTTTGTGCGTTGATGTAAACTATTTCTAGCGGTTGTTTGTCTTTCTTTTCCCATTTTGATTCGGGTGCGCTTATGGCTGTATTGGTCTTTGCTGCTTGCTTAGGAAGTAGTTGACAACGGTAGTACAAACTGTCTTGAAATGCTATCATAGTTGCATTTTCAAACCGATTCCAATCTAGTTTTAAATCAGTAAGTGAAGTTGTAAGTACTTCGGTTTTAAAGCTAGGTCCGTACACCATTTGCGATAGCGTGTACGGATCCCATTTGGTAGTGGCATGGTAGGCACCGCTAAACGCAAAGGTTAAGGTAAATAATGAAATCCAAATCCCGATTTGTCGGTGGTATCGGCGGATGCCTTTTTTGGGATCAAGCGCATCACTTTTTTTGAATTGTTTCCAGAAAAGACCGTAAATCAAGAGTCCGCTTATTGCTGAAAAAGAGATGACAGACAAAAGTAAAATCATGATTATGATGCGTAAACTGTTATTAGAAATCGCATCAATAAAGGACCAATTGTGAAAGGTATCGAAGAACCAAATAAAAATTTGACGCGATTTCGGGTTGAAAGTAGCTAGTTTACTTGAGGCGGTTTCTACGTAAACTTGCATTTCATCGTCACGATCAAAACTCAGTTGGTATACGGGCAAGTAGCGGTTGACGTATTTGTATTGACTGGTGAATTCCGTGAGGACTTTGCTGTTTGAAATGCTGCTGGTGCTGTCTTGTAAAAAGTAACGCGCTAGAACTTCGGCGTATTTTTGATCACCGTTTTCAAGTTTTTGAGCACTGGTTGCGTCAAAATACAGTAGGGCTCCTGATTCGGTTTTTACTTGATAATAGGTTTTATGGTTCAGGTTTACAAGGCGAAAGTTTTTGAACGTTTTGAGCTGGTTTTTTTGTAAAACCTCTTTCAACGTCAATGGCAATTGACCCGGCTTGATGATGGTTTGTGGTAGTTCTTGATTGGCGATTTCGGGTTTGAAAAAATGCGCCATAAACGGATGCATGATTCCTGAAAGTGTCCAAAAGATAACGGGAATAATTGTAATTATGGCAAAAGTTCGGTGCCACGCGTAGACGTGCTGCTTGATTTTTTTGATCCATTTGGAATCTTTTTTTCGTGTAGATGCCTTTTGATTTTCTTTTTTCATTTTGTGTTTTTTTTAGCCCGGATAGGAGCGATATCCTTTTTTGAGGCCTTTTTTTGGCCTCAAAAAAGATAAAGCGGATAGCCGGATAAGCTCCTGATAATTATTTTTTTAACGATAAATTGTACTGCAATCCCATCATGAAAATGCGGGGTGCGGCGGCGGTATACGTAGCCTGATCAATTGTGGCATTGCCCCGAGAGACATTGGTAGCATACAATTTATCGGTCAAGTTCATGATATTTGTAAAAAATTCAACTTGTTTGTAGCGGTAGCCTAATCGAGCATTAAAAAGGGTGTAACCCGCGTAGGAAACAGTATTGATTTGGTTTTGAAACCAGCTTGATACGTACTGACACTCTAGCGCTGCACGGAAGTTAGGGAACCATTTTGGATAGTAATTGAGCTCAGAATTAGCAATCCATCGCGGTGCGCTCGGCATGTCAAAGCCGTCGAGTTTTTGAACCGCATCGGTGCTTCGTTTGGAAACAGTAAAGTCGATAAATTCATGGCGCGCATAGGTTCCGCCAAGGCGAAATGCAAGCTGTGAGGACGGATTGTATTGTAGTCCAAGTTCAATTCCTCTATGGCTTGTTTTTCCAGCTGATTGGGTATCGGTTGAATTGTCAGGTTGGCGAATGCTCAATAATTCATTGCGACCATCAAGTACATACAAGGCAAAATCTAGTGTCAACTTGTTTTTTAGTAAATTGCTATAACCGCCAATTTCGTAGTTTGAAAAATGTGCCGCATCGAGATCCGTGTAAAATTGTACGGGCGTAACTCCAGGTTTTGGCCGGAATAAAGTGGTTACTGATGGCGGTGAAAATCCTTGAGAATAATTGGCATACAAGCCAACGTTAGTAAGCGGATTGTAGTTGATACCCGCTTTAAAGGTAAGTTGATCGTAGGTTTTGGCTCCCGAACTAGCATTGATGTTATTAGTGTAATCAATTTTGATGTAGTCGTAGCGCGCCCCTGTGGTTACTGTTACTTTTGAAAGCGGTTGAAAATTGTATTGCACATAGCCTGAATTGTTGTAAATGGTGGCATTGTAATTCGAAATGCGTAAGTCTGGTCGAACTTCTAAAATTTGATACTTGTTTACCGTCTTTCCATCCGGATTTCGGTTTGCTTGTAGTTTAATTTGGTGCGAAAAATAATCGTTTGGTGACCTATCGTAAGTAGTTCCGGCGATTAGTTTAGAGTTTAAAAACGAAAATCCTTGCGTGTGCTGCGCTACGATTCCGTAACTTTTAAAATCGTTCGAATTGATTTCGCCAGTTGCTTTTGTAGGGTCGTTGGTTGCTGATGGAGTAGGATTCCATCGAATGCCGTAGCTTGGATTTTGTCCTAATTTATTGTCTCGGTGGTAAACTGTTACAACCGTTTGACTGTTCTCAGACCACTCTTTTTCAAGTGTTAAACGGCTGCGCAAAGCCTCTGATTTTCGGTAGGTAAAATCGGTTGTACTTTTGTACGAACGGCTTTTAAAGTCTTGTTCGTTCACGCTGCCCGTCATGTCCGAGTAGTATTGACTGTAAAAAGTACTGCTAATCAAACGGAGACTATTGCTGAAATTATATTGGAATTTAGCGTTCAAATTGTTTTTGTTGTAATCAGAAAAAGTGAGCCAACTGTTAGTTTGGTCTGTGCTTACACCCGAAATAGCAAACGAAAATTTACCTACGGTAGCGCTGCCAAAGGCTTGCAGGTTGCGATAGCCGTATTGATCTGCTTGAATCCCTACTTTAAACTCGGGATCGCGGCTTGGTTTTACAGTAATAAAATTTACTGTTCCTCCCACAGCTTCTGGACCGTAAAGCGACGAAGCGGGTCCTTTGATCACTTCTAGATTTTGTAAATTAAACGGATTCATTTCAAGCAACGCATTGTGGTTGAAAACCCCGAGTGGTCGAATGGGCAAGCCGTCTTCGAGATACAAATAATACGGACTCAAACCCATAGGTTGCCTGATGGACATTCCGTGCTGTTCGTTGCCTAGATTCGTCATCATGACGCCTGGTGTTTTATTTACAATTTCGAAAGCAGAAGTCGCTTTGGTTTCTTGAATGAGTTTTGTAGATAGTTTAGAAATTGCCATTGGCACTTCACTTCGTTTGGCCTTGCCACGGTTGGCGGTAATTACGACTTCGTTTAGGTTTTCGACCGCAGCAGTATCTATTTGGATTTTTTGTTGCGCAAATCCAACTTGTAATGCCAATAGCATTACAAAAAGTATATTTTTCATTTTTTTTGAATGGTAAAAAGGATCTTATTTCAGTGAAATACAAACCTGAATACTAGTCTAATGCTTAGTAAATAGGTTGCAATATGGTAAGGAGCTAGTAGTACAATTGCACAGTGACCCAGAACTAATAGTTCAGAGTTGTTTGTTGCAAATGCTAAAAAATAGGGCAGTCCTTATGAAATCAAATAAGCGGGAGGGCGAAAAGTGAAGGTCGAAAAGGAAGCTGTTTTTTTTGCTTCGGTGGTACTGATTTTTACAATTGGAAGAATAGGCTCCACAAGCGCAAATTCATTGGAGATCAATTCGCGAACATAAACTAAATCTGTTTTTTCTTTCAGATTATTTTGCATGCGTTTCTCATTATCAGTGTAGCGTTTTAAACTTTTTTGCAGTTCGCAACGTCCGTTACAACTATTAAAAACCATTTTGCGTTGCACACAAATGGTTTTGGCAATTTCAACTTGATTCAATTTAAAGTTCACGTACGTGAGAAAGTTACCCAAGGATGGCATTAGAACAATACAAGATAATAGTATGATACAAACTTTTTTCACTCTGTTTTTTACTACTGCAAAAGTAACGCATCAAGACAAATTAAAGAAATCACAAACGTTAATATTTTCTTGGTGCATCAAGATGTCCTTTCAGAACTTTAACAAGCAATCAAGTCAAGATGTAATACTAGTAATTTCAAAAAACATTTTTTAAATATCACTAAAAGTGGGTATTGTGTAAGCGTTTTTTTACACGTAACATTACATCTTAGAAAAAACAAAAAATAAATTAAAACCATGAGTACTTTATTCAGTTGCAAACCCGTTCCAAAAAAAAATGAAGGTTTTTACTTTTACTTAGGAGCATTTATTTTATCTGTAAAATGCGCGTTGTTGCTATCCCTTATTGTACTTTATATATTTTAATTGAGAGAGACATTGAAAAGTGTTATTCGGCATAGCGCGCTAGAGATTTTTGAATAACACTTTTCATTTGATTGCGGAAATATTCAGGTCGTATCACTTCAAGACCACTGCCAAAACCAAGAAAAATACGTGCTAATTCATAATTTGGAATCACAAATAAGTTAATAATAATGCTGCCGTCTTCATTTTGTTTGATCAACCTTTGTGAATTATGCATGGGTTTAGTAAGTACATAAGGAGCATTTAGGGCATCAATCCAGAGTTCAAATCGATTGGGACTCAAACCCGTATTTACAGTCACTCCCACCACATTTTTGTAATACGTGTCCGCATTAAAATTTTCTTTTAAATGAGGCATATTAAAATCATAGTCAATAGCAATGATTCTATCCAGTGCCAAATTAGTTATGGGGTGGTTTTTCTTTCTTCTTCCTATCAAGAACCATCTGTTGTTGAATTCTTTCAATATAAATCCATGAAAATGAAATACCGTTTCCTCCCTTAAGAATCATAAAACTTTGTAGTTTAAATTGGGAAAACAGTTTGGGTTATTTTAATTACAAAAACAGGTATTTATACGCTGTTTTTGTAATTTGTTTTTATTATTTTTGAGAAATACCTTATGGAAAATAGAATACAAGAGAGTTAGTTCTAATTAGTCTTGAGAATATGAGTGGTTTGGGAAGTGGGTAGAAGAGGAGTGAGGAGTTGGAAGGTTTTTAAAAGTATAAGTATAAACAAATAAAGCAATATTATGGAACCAGTTACGATGGCAATTATTACACCTTTTTTAATTGAATTAGGTAAAAAAGGAATTGAAAAGTTTACTGAAAAGGGATTTGAGAGTATATCCGAAGGTACAATAAACTGGTTTAAAACTTTATTTTTTAAAGATGATAAACCAAAGAAAGCATTATTAGAATTGCAACAAGAGCCTGAAAATAAAGAAAAACAAAATATTGCTAAAGCAATAATTGAAAACTCTATTGAAGATAATCCTGAATTTGAAAAGTTTTTAAAAGAGATTTTAGAAAAGCTTCCAAAAGTTGAGAGTACAATTACTAATAGTAAAAATGTCAATACAGGCAATATAAACAGTGGTGGTGGAAATATTCAATTAGGGGATAATTATGGGAATTTATAATGCTAATTTTGGAAATATAGAAAGTGGAGGAGGTCCAATTCAATTAGGGAATAATTATATTACGAATGTTATTGATGGTTTAAATTATTTACTTTCAGATTTTAGGGAGCAACTAAAAAACATTGAGCAATTAATCAATTCGTTTAAAGCTAAAACAGCTTTAGAATTATTAAATGATTTGGAAAAGAGAGTTGTTGAAATAGAAATAAAAGATAAAAATAAAATTTTAAGTAAAATTTTATTTTTAAAAGGTGCTTGTAAAAGAGAACTGGATGAATATAAAAAAGAAAATTCAGCTGAGGATTATATAAAAGCATCTAACTTAAATCCAACTGAGAATAGTTTTAGAGAAAGAGCCTGTGTTGAATATTTGAATTTAAATGATATTGCAAAAGCTTTAGTTAAAGCAGAAGAAATTCTTCAAATTGATGAATATAATAAGTCTGCTTGGTTTGTAAAAGCTGTTACTTCCAATGATGTGAAGAATTTTTTAAGTTTTATTCCGGCAGTTGTTATTGAAAATTATAATTTTAGATTGAGTATTATTTCCCACATAATAGCAACTGAAAATCTAAGTTTTTTAGAGAATTTATCAGAGTATGATTTAGTGTTAGATATTGCTTTTGAAAAGTATAACGAAGTTACTTTCGACAATCTTGAAGCTTGGAGAATTGCAATTGATTTGTCAATAAATAAAGTATTACATGATTATCCTTCCAAATATATTTGTGGAGAGCATTTTATTGTCGAGGATAATCCGCTTATGGAAAAAGTATTTAATTTACTTGGATTATACGTATCTAAGTTAAGCGATACCGAAATTAAAGATTCAATATCACATCAAAAATTTTATTACAATTATTTCGGATACCTATTAACTAATAATGAAAATTATTATCAAGACATATTAAATGATTATTCTAATACTCCTAAACCATATTGGTTTTACACCTTTAGCTTTTGCCAAATATTAAATCATAAAAAAGATTACGTAAAATCATTAGAATGTATTATTGAATATGAACAATCTCAAGATGTTTTATCTAGTGAATTTTTTATAGTTAAGTCTGCTTTATTTTGTCTAAATGATAAAGTAAATGAAGTAGTTGATATATTTAATCATTATTTAAAATCTATTGAAATAATTGAAGAAAGAAATGGGATGAATATTTTAGAAGCTTTTTTAAATATTCTTTTTAAAAAAGTAGATTGTAATATTTTATCCCAACAATTAACGAAAATTTTAGAAAAAGAATTTAAAAGTATTGAGTTAAAGGATTTATTTGAGATAACGATTAGAGTAAGGTATTTAAAAGAAAATAATAACGTAACTGTCA